>JAAZKM010000122.1 GCA_012799835.1 Candidatus Methanofastidiosia archaeon | reverse complement strand
GGCCTGAAGGGGTAAAAGAAGCGATTATAAACGATGATGTTGAAACAGTAAAGAAATTAATGAAGCCAGCTGATGATTTTCTTTCTCAATTTAAACCTAAAATGATCTCAGTAGAAGAGTTCAGGGAAATTATAAATAATGGTGAGGAAATCGTTTTATTCGACCTTAGAGATAAAAGAAGTTCTTTTGAGAATCCAATCAATGGTGCAATCAATGTTCCATATGGAATTGGCCTTTCAGAAAAAATCAAAACATTAAAAAATAAAAAAATTATTTTAATCTGCTTTGCTGGAAAGCTTAGTATAGTTGCCGGAGATTTATTGATCAATGAAGGTTTTGACAATGTATATGTTCTTAAAGGCGGAATAATGGCATACGATCAACAACACGTAACTCCACCAAATACAGATAATAATAAATAATCTAAACTAAACTATTGTAAGATGATCATTGATAAAAATATTCTTGTTTTTAGAAAGGCAACAATAGAAGACATCCCTGACTTAATTAGATTTAAACTTCTTTTACTTGATGAACTAAATGAACATGATAATCAAAAGGACTTGGAAAAATTAAAGATAGAGCTAGAAAAATTCTTTAAAGAGTATATCGAATCCGATAACTTTGTTTCCTGGCTTGCTGAATACGAAGGTGAGATAATAGCAACAAGCGGATTAATTTTATGGAGAGTCCCTCCAAGGTACGATTGTTTGCATGGGCGTTATGGATACATATCTAATATGTATACGATTCCAAAAGCCAGGAGAAATGGCATTAGTACTGAATTAATAAAAAAACTCATTGAAGAAGCAAAAAAGATGAATTTGGATATTTTAAATTTACATGCTACAAAAGACGGGATTAATACATATAGAAAGCTTGGATTTAAAGATCCGGTAGATCCTGAAATAGAGCTTAATCTAAGCGATTATTACTGATTTAGCCAGAGTTACCTCAGAAAGATTTATATTTAGACAAGGTATTAACACCACATCAGAAGGGGCACATTATGTTGAAAAAAATTTCAATCGGCTTAGGCTTATTAATTTTAATTTCTTTTGCAGGGGCGACGTTTGCATTAGCTGATGATTGTGTAGCTATTATTCTTGAGAAAGATACTTTAAAAGTCGGTGGAAACTTTTTTGTTTGCCCAGCATATGCTAAAATCAATCAAAATATTTCTACAGGTAGTGTGGAGTTAGTTGCTATTAACGGAAACTATTGTATATATAAAGCAAAGAGCTCAGGAACGATAGTTTTCGAAAATTGTGACTCTAAGACAACAGTTAGAATATTGCCAAAAGAAACGCCTTTTGATGCTTTACTTAACATGCTTGGCCGGGGAAGAAACTAATCACCATTTATAATATATTTCTAAATGTAATTATGATTAACATTCCAACTAACAATGCAATTAGTATATTGTTTGTTTTTTTTGCAATAACGCCTGCTGAAAGAGCGCTTATTACGCCAGATATGCCTTCAGATATTATACTTGGAAAAATAAAGGAAAGAAGGAGCGTTCCTGGTAACGCTTTGATTAAATTTTCAATGAATTTATGTTTTGAAAGCATATTTCCTACTAATAATCCCCCGAATCTCAAAGAATAAGTGATGATGCCCGATATAACTATTAGGACTAATGCAAGCATATCAAAATTATTCACTTTTTGCCCTCCTTAAAGTATTTTTGAAATGAATATACCAAAGCGCCTGTAAGCCCACCTGTAACTATATACCATTTTCCAGGAATAAATAAAAATGAAAAATAAGAAAATACTGCAGCAATTATCCAAGGAAAGATACTATCTTTTCCATCATAAAAACTTGCAACTAATGCAGTGAATATTATTATTATTACGAAGTCAAGGCCTACCGAATAGGGATCTGATATTATAAATCCAAAGGTATGGCCTCCCAAGGTACTCAATAACCAAAATATGACAAGACATATACCCCCTCCAAAAAGAAAATAAGGCGTGATTTTCTCTTCCTTTAATCTTGACATTGTTACTGCCCAGTTTTCATCAGCAACAAGGTGCATCAATGCTATCTTTTCAAATATTGAACTATTTTTAAATAATGGCGTAAGTGAAGCTCCAATTAAGAGGTACCTTAAATTAATAGCAAATACTGCAAAGAGTATCTCTGAAAAGGGTAAAGGATTCTTCCATAGCTCCACCATTAAGAATTGTGCAGAGCCTGCAAAAGTAATAAGGTCCATAGAGAATAACTGAAAAAAAGTAACGCCTTTTGAAAATGCAAGAACGCCAAGTACAAGACCATAAGCGCAGACAGATAGGCCAACGGGAATAGTTGCTATGAATCCTTTTATAAAATTTGATTTCATTATGATCGCCTTTAATTTTTAAAAAAACTTCATTTTAATAATTTTTCTGGTGATAATTCTTTTATAAACATTACTAATTATTATATATTTAAACTTGTAAATCAGGATGTCTAAAATCACATAGGTAGATTTCAATTAGCTTTGAGGATACAGTTTCAATTATTTTAAATTTAATCAGCTGAATAGAACATATAAGCCAGATTAGTTAATTAATTGCACTTAATATACTGTGTCTTATATTTAAATTGATTAATATTTTGATAATAAAAAAGGGGTATTTTTAGGGCCATATCATATATATTGGATTATTAAAAAATAAAAAAATTAATTATTTAATATAACTTTTTGCATGATTTGGCTTGTAGATATTTTCATATATCCATATATCTAAAGGTGATCCACTATAAGTATAGTATTGACCATTTATTTCTTTTACATAAATCATTAGTTCTTCAGGAATTTCATCGATTGATTGGGGACCGTACAAAGTTCCTAAAATTTGAACTCCATAGTATAATGGTAGTAATTGTGGTGAGCCAGCTGGGCTTTGTGGGGTTCCAAAATAGATTGTTCTTATTTTATTTTCTTCAACACCCTCAACTACAAGATCATCCCAATCTGGCAGGATTGATGGGGTCATTAAGATTCCTTCTATATCATCACCAATGTGCCATACTGTATGTGTTTCATCAATATTTTCTCTTATCACATAGATTGTGCCTTCTTTTCTTGTGCTATCTGGTAGGTCCATCGTCCAGTTGTATGAATATAATCCTATTCTTCCTTCAGAATGTATCTGTCTTTCAGTGAAATGGCCATCAACTTTTATATCATCTAGGTCTATATTTTCTCCATACCATTCCTCATCAATATCTACCCATTCCCCGTTAACAAAGAATCCATCGGCAGTTTGAGTTTGTTCCGATCGGCCCCACAAAAATCTGCTTATACGGTAATAGCTTTCATCCTTTTCGTCTGTCGATAGTTTTTTTATTGTTGTTAATACATAAGACTCTTCATAGGAGTCAAACACATTACCATAACCTCCGGAATTCTCTGTTATAGAGTAGTTTTTATGCAAAAAGCCTTTTATTGCTAATTCTAAAATTTTAGCCTGATATTCTGGCCCCTTATAAACAGAATTATCGTGATTATATGGATTTACAAATACTTCTGCACCTGTTTGGGGATTACGCCAAGTTTCTAGAATAGTTTCTCCTTGCGCTAAAAGTACTAACATACTGGAAAAAAATAGCATAGTCACTATTGCTAAGCTTATTGGATACGATTTCTTCATCTTTACACCTCCGCCTAAAATGAAGTATTCTACTATTTAAGGTTTGCGGAATTCGCAATCAAACGAATCTAATTCCTTTATAGATTTTATTAATTACCCCTAGATTAAAGTTAGAATGGGTGTATGTCTAAAGAACAATCTAGGTAAAAGCAATTTCAACTACTAATCTTGTATCTTTTGATAGATGCATTACTATCTTTAGGTTTTACTGGCTATTTATGGGACTGCCTAAAACAATATATTATTTTAATATAATTGCATCAATCTTAAATCTATATTCACCTTTGCTTTTAATTTATTTTTATATAAAAAATAAGTATTGGAGTATATATTGAAGAATTTAAAAATAAAAGCTTATATACTAGTGCCAACAATACAACTAATATAACTGATAAAGGATGATTATGATGAAGAAAGACGTACCTTTTGGAACAAGGCCCATAATAACAAATATTGTTGCAACTGGAAGATTTCCAAACGATGTAGATATAGTAAAGGCTTATGGAATTATTGACTTTGTGCATGCCGAATATAATCCTGAGACATATCCCGCACTTCTTGTGAAAGTTATGGTTAACGGGGAACGAAAACATGTCACAATATACAAAAACGGGAAGTACATCATTACAGGTGCAAAGACTGAAAAAGAGCTAAACGCAGTTTATGATGAGGTAGTTAGAATATTAAAGGAAAATAAGCTTCTTTAATTAATTATTCTTCTAATACCTCATATATTCTTTTAAATTCTTCAAGAGCCGATTCTAAGCTATCCGCGATTTCTAAAGCTAATATTTTTGGATCGGGTAGATTTTCCAAGTCACCTAGACTCTCATCCTTTAACCAAAAAATATCTAGATTTGTTTTGTCTCTTTTTATAATATCTTCGTAGGTAAATACCTTGAATCTTTCAGTTTCCTTTCTTTCATATCTATTTTCTGGATTATAGCATTCTATGAAGTCTTTTAAATCCTCATACTGTAGGGTGTTTGTTTTGAGAGTGAAATGGATATTGGTCCTTAGATCATATATCCATAGTTTTTCTGTCCATGGTTTCTCACTAGCAGGCCTTTTATCAAAGAACAATACATTAGCTTTGACACCTTGTGCATAGAAAATGCCCGTTGGAAGCCTAAGTAAAGTATGGACTTCACACTGCTGAAGCAATCTTTTTCTTACAGTCTCTCCAGCCCCACCTTCAAATAGAACATTATCGGGAACAACAATTGCAGCCCTACCATTTATTTTTAGGAGGGTTTTAACGTGCTGTAAAAAATTAAGCTGTTTGTTAGAAGTAGTTGCCCAGAAATCATTCCTTTGATAAGTTAGGGATTCTTTTTCAATCTTTCCTTCGCCGTTAACTATTGTGATGCTGCTCTTTTTTCCAAAAGGAGGATTTGTGAGGACTATGTCAAACCGGCTTCCAGGATCGGATGCAAGTGCATCGTCAGTTATTATTGGGCTCTCTTCGCCGCCAATCCCGTGAAGGTAAAGATTCATTGTGCAGAGCCTTACAACACTATCAACAATGTCCCAACCATGGAATGTTCCTTCCTTTAAGAATTGTTTCTGTTCAATATTCAGAGGATATTTTGAAATTAGGTCGTGCGAGGCTAGAAGAAATCCACCAGTGCCACATGCGGGGTCACAGATAGTTTCACCTGGCTTCGGTCTTATAACTTCGACCATCGCTTTTATTAGCGCTCTAGGAGTGAAATATTGGCCGGCCCCACTTTTGATATCTTCAGCATTCTTCTGTAACAATCCTTCATATATTGCACCCTTGACATCGATCCCCATACCCATCCAGGTCTCTTCCCCTTCTATCAACATGACAAGCCTCTTTAGTTTTGCAGGATCTTGAATTTTATTCTGGGCTTTTCTAAAGATGACGCCAATTATCCCCTTTTCTTTACCTAAGGATTCTAGAATGTGCCGATAATGAACTTCAAGCTCATCCCCATCCTTTTTTAGAAGGCTCTCCCAGTTGAGGCCATTTGGAATTTTTGTTTCTCTGTTGAATGGAGGTTTAGTTTGCTCATCATCCATTTTAAGAAATAATAAATATGTAAGTTGTTCCACATAATCGCCGTAGCTTACCCCATCATCTCTTAGGACATTACAATAGTTCCAGAGCTTTTGGACTGCAAGTGTTTCATTACCCATTATATCAGCTTCTCCTGAACAAGTTTCACTTTATTTGACTTTTCCATTTTTATTTTTTCTAAAAGAATTTCTGCAGATTCGTCATTTGGATCCTGAGGAACAAGTTTTCCTTCAAAGGCTTTTTTTAGGATACTTTGACGAAGAGCGTTGGATTCTTCCAATTTAGAGTTAACTGTTTCTTCAATGTAGTCTGCAAGAGAAAATAGCTTTTCTACTCTATCCACTATCTCCTTCTGTTCTTCTAAAGGAGGTACAATAATAATTTGATTTAAAATGTCGGAATTCCTTACTGCAGGATAATTAGTACCTCTTTGAATTACATTTAAAGAGTTTAAAAAGAAATTCGTTTGAACAAGATAGAATAGCCACTTATTATTGACACTTAACGTTCTTAATACACAAAAACCAGTAGAAGCAATCTGATTATCATATTCTTTAGTAACTATAGAAATATTTTTTAAATACGTTCTTACTGTTGAGAATAATATGTCCCCTTCCTTAACTAATTGTCTTGCCCTCGATGGGGCGTTTTTTCCTAGGTAAATTTTTGGACATTTAATTATCTGTTTTTTATTGTCAATAGATGCTATGTCAATATATGTAAAGGAATCATTTGGATTTTCATTTGGATTTATTTTTTTTATTTCTAAAGCTATATTTTTTAAGTATGTTGTGATCCAACCATAAGGCAATTCTCCCGTAGCATTAATTTTAATATTTTTTAAAGGATTTGGTGTTTGCTCAATTTTATCTTTATTTCTTTCTCTCCAATTTTCAGTTAGTTTTCCTTCCATCGCATATTTCAAAATGGCTTGGCGATAAACTTTGAGTTTTGATTTGACCTCTTCTAGAGATTCAACGCCTTTGTCAAGATTTGTGAAAAGCTCTTCTATTTTGTTTACAATTCTTTGCTGTTCGGCTAGCGGGGGGAGCGGAATTTCGATTTGCTTTAATTTTGATGCATTTACATTTGCCATTGCAACACCTATGCTTTTTTCTGAAATGGCTTCCCAGTAATAAGAGCTTCTTAAAAAATAAAAAAAATAAAATCTGTTTACTAATGGTTTAAATCTTATAAGGTAGGAAGCAAAAATTGATCTTTTGGGATTGCGCAGTAAATAACTATGGCCTACTGATCCAGCCCTTGATATAACAATATCGCCATCTTCAAGTAAATACTTCTCAATATCTTCAGGCTCTTTTTCACAGAAGGGAACGGAATCCCACTCTATTTTTCCAGAAGTAATATCTGTTGTTCTCAACAAGTGAAGATTGCCATTTGAGGATGCCCTTGTTGTCCAACCATATTGAGATTTATCTGTAATCTCCCCAAGACTTGTTAAAATCCAGCCTTTGGGTAATTTTTCCTTCACTTGCTCACCAGTGCTTCTTGCAGTTCTTTTATTACATTATCAATATTTCCACCAAATATTTTGTTAGCTTTAAAAAGTCCGCCTTTATTGTGGAATGGAGTATGCTCAAGATCTTCTTTAGTGATGCTCATTGAAGTTGCAATGTGGTCTTTTATCATCCGAAGCCACTCAATTTGCTCTTCAGTAAAAGCTATTCCTTGCTTTTTCTTCTTAGAAATCCAATCTTCAAATCTTTTGTCAACAGTATATGAAAAAGGCTCAAGTATTTTACTCTCACCAAGCTCAAATCTTAAAAGAGATACAATATCAGTAAGTAATTTATGCGGTCCAGCACCTTTTACTCTAGACTTTTCTAGTTTTTCATAAGCCGCCCATAACTTTTCAGTTGTAAGGTAGTAAGGTGGTTTTTCTATTGCTTCGGCAAGTTCCTTAATTGCATCATATGTCAAAAATCTTCTTGGATAGGGATTGCTATAGATAATTTGAAGTGCAGTTAGCTCATCCTTATTTTCATGAATAAAATTTTTGAAGTTATTTACAATTATCCTTGCTTTCTCAGCTGCTAAATCATTAAAGCCTGCGAATATAACTTCATCCTTACTTACATTATCGATTATTTGTTCATTTTTCCTTTTAATCTCAATAATTTTGGATCTAAACTTTGGATTGTCAAACGGCCTACTCGCCCTATCTAAAAGTTTTTCAGTAGCCTTGTTTAGTTCCTCTTTAGTGGGCTCATCGGTATTGAACATCTCTTTTGCTTTTTCTATAGTTTTGTCTGGGTCAACTGCATCAAGCAGTTCGTTTACTATCTGATTCATACTTTTTCCAGTTATGTTTTGAATATCTTGCTTTTCTTTTTCATTCATTTGTAAATCAATTTTTGCGAGTCTCCCTGCGAGGGAGGATATCTTATCTTTGTTCTTTTTTCTTAGAGCCATATCCATAAGCAACTTCTCTAAAGGCACATTCCTTACCCTTTCAAGAGGCATTGAATCAGTTTTGTCTGTTTCACAAACACCAACAGCATCGATAATTACAAAATGAGTTTTATTTCTTGCATCAGAAGTTACCATCTGTAAATCTGTGGGATTAATCACTCTCGTTCCCCGTCCCTTCATCTGCTCAAAATAAACTCTTGATTTAATGTCTCGCATGAATATAAGGCACTCTAATGGTTTGATATCCGTTCCAGTTGATATCATATCAACGGTAACAGCTATCCTTGGATTGTAAGAGTTTCTGAAACTTGCTATCAAGTCTTCAGGTTTCTCGTCCATTGTCTTGTAGGTAATCTTTTTACAGAATTCATCCCCCTGGCAGAACTCTTCCCTAATTATATTTACAATATCTTCAGCATGCGAATCATCCTTTGCAAAAACTAGAGTTTTAGGGACTATGCTTCTACCTGGAAATATCTCAGTAAATAATTTTTCTTTGAATGTTTTTATGATGGTTCTTATTTGATCTGGCGCAACAACAGATCTATCTAGATCTCGGCCTTCATACCTGAAATCTTCATCAAGGGATTCCCATCTAACTTTTCTTGTAAGTCGATCTCTTTTGTCAATGTAAAATCCTGCCTCAACTGTGCTACCTTTTTCAGTTATAGCAGTATTAATCCTATAAACATCATACCCGACATTAACTCCATCTGCAACTGCTCTCTCGTGATTATATTCCATGACAAGATTCTGATTGAAAAATCCTAGAGTTTGTTTTGAAGGTGTAGCTGTAAGGCCAATAATGAAAGCATCAAAATATTCTAAAACTTGCCTCCAAAGATTGTAAATCGACCTATGACATTCATCGGTTATAATAAAATCAAATGTTTCAATTGGAATGAAGGGATTATACGATACATCAACTGGGGCGCCATCAATATCCTGGTCAAAGAGTGATTGCTCTTCTGCTTCATCATACATCTCAATTTCTCCCCTTAACATCGAATAGACTCTTTGTATGGTAGAAATGCAGACCCTACTTGCAGGATCAATTACATTTGAAGAGAGATGCTGAACATTATAGAGTTCAGTAAACTTCCTTCCATCATCTGGAGTTCTATACTGGCCGAATTCAACCATAGCTTGCTTGCCTAGGTTATTTCTGTCTACCAAAAAGAGGACTCTTTTTGCATTTGTGTGTTTTATCAAACGATAGACAAAACTGATTGCAGTAAAGGTTTTACCAGAACCAGTTGCCATTTGGATAAGTGCCCTAGGTCT
>JAAZKM010000121.1 GCA_012799835.1 Candidatus Methanofastidiosia archaeon | reverse complement strand
TCCTAATGCCAAGGATAAAATTGTATTTTTTGAATTTACAATAAAAATTATAGGCGGAACAATTCCAAACGATATAATATCCGCTAAGGAATCAAAACTCTTACCAAAGTTTTCACAATTATTATTTCTCCTAGCTAAGAAACCATCAAAACTATCAAAAAAGATACAAATAAATACAATTCTAGCAGCAAGGATTGTGTTTCCAATAATCACTACGTATATGGCAATAAATCCTAAAATACCATTCGCAATAGTAAAAATATCCGGTAACGAAACAAAAGACAAAATGTTCTTTTTATTCATTTTAATCAAATTTTACTCGGATATCCTCTTTAATGGTATTCAATACAAGAGACGTATTAGTTTTATCTACATTTTCAAAAGTTTGAAGTTCTTTAACGAAATTATTAAGTTGGCCCCTATTCTTAAATCTTGCAATGATGACAGCGTCATAGTTCCCAGTAACATTATAAATAGAAACAATATTATTAAATTTATCAAGAAGGGAGGCTACATCTTGTAATTTCCCCCTTTTTATAGTTACATTAATAACAGCTATTAGATCATATCCTGCTTTTGATGGCTCAACTACGGGTATATATCCTTTGATTATCCCATCTTCCTCCATTTTTTTAATTCTGTGTGAAATTGTACCTACTGCAATGTTGAGATTCTTTGATAATTCTCTAAAAGAAAGGCGTGAATCTTTATTAAGCTCAGATATAATCTTTTTATCTAGTTCATCCATGAAACCCACCGTGAATATTATTTAAAATTAATATAAAAGCTTTTACTAATATTATTAAGAAATACTAATAAATAAAATAAGAAAATATTAAATAAATATACTAAATATTATAAGTAACAGATACTGTAGCACTTATTTGGACATCTTCAGGCGGGACTACTATTGAACTTTTTAGATCTGCACCTAAAGCTCTGTTGTATGGAATTATATTATAAGAAGATTCTGTTATTTGGGATATTTTTCCAATCCTTAAATTACCTGCTTCGGCCATAGCATTTGCTTTTACCTGTGCAACTTTTATTGCTTCTTTAATAACTTTTATTTTAGCTTCTTCCATTTTTTCATCGCTTAATCCAAATTCAATGTTGTTTATTCTATTGGCACCAGCTTTTATTGATGAATCTAATATAGTCCCCACTTGATCTATATTGGAAGTAATTACCTTCAATCCATATACTGTTTTGTATCCCAATAAGGTAGGTTCTTTATCATTTGGGTAGTAATACTCCGGATATATAGTAAATGAGTCTGTCTGAATTTTGTCACTAGATATGCCTTCCTTTTTTAAAGCTTGAATTACTTGGGCCAAAATTTTTGATGCTTCTTCTTGTGATAACAAGGCCGTTTCTTTTCTAGTTTCAACGTATACATATATTGTGGCTTGATCTGGAGCCTCTTTTATTACAGCAGTTCCATTTACCTGTAACTGATCATGTGGCCCTTGTACTGAAGGTTTTAATACTGCAACGGTGATCAATCCAAGTGCCAAGATAATTGCAATAACACCATATATTATTTCAGATTCCATGTATGTCGCCTCCAACTATCAAGTCTGTAAAAACTATATAAGGATTGTGATAAGGTTTAATATATCTTGAAGTTATATAAAAATATTAAAGATATTTTCCTAGATCCTTTTGAAGCAGTATAAGTCTTTGAATAGAAGGGTGGTCTTTACCAAATTCATTAATGAATCTTTCATAAACCATCTCAAAAGACACTTTTTCCCCATTAATAAAAAAATTATCAGCGTGGCATACTATTTTTTCCTCTAATGTTTCGGGCACGTATTTTCGCTGAGGAAGCTTAAATTTTTCTATATCGCCGTTACTTATTCCTGATCCAACATGTCTTTCACATATTAATGCAATTTTTTCATCAATACCTTTGTTTCTAAGTATGTCGGCACCAATAACCCCATGGAGTATCCCATTAATCTTCGACCTTCCAATATCGTGTAAGAGGCCTCCTATTTCTATTAAGTTTAGATCAACTTCATGGTCCCTAGATACTTTTTTCCCTATATCAAGGGCATAGGTCGAGACATCAATGCAATGAGTTATAATATTGTCAGAACAGCCTTCAGTCTTTAACAGCAATATTGCGTATTCTCGGGATATCATACTAATCTTAATAATTCCCAACTTTTTTTAGTTTCCCTAAAGCTTCTTCTAATTCTTTTATCATTTCTGAGTTATCAAAAAAGTCTAATTTTTCTCCACAGACGTTACATTTGAAGTTAAGTTGTTCTGCCACATCAAAAGGTACTTTTGAGCAATTATTCT
>JAAZKM010000120.1 GCA_012799835.1 Candidatus Methanofastidiosia archaeon | reverse complement strand
ATTTTAAAATTTATCCACTTAGAAAAAAGGAGGGATTTTGTTGAAACGTGTAGAAACCACTTGTGGTTATTGTGGTTGTGGCTGTGGTATTTATCCTGCATTCCCGGAAAGTGTAACGATAGAATTCTTTAAAACTCCTTAAAAACAAAGCTTTGAGCACATTTTTTTCTTGACTTTATCCTCGTTATACATTATAATATGTAACGAGGAGGGTGATTAATTATGGGAATTATCTATCAAACTAACAAGAAAACTGGCATTACATACGCATATCAGAACGAAGCATACTGGGATTCGGAAAAACAACAGTCTAGAGCAAAACGCAAACTTATAGGTAAAGTCGATCCTGAAAGCGGTGAAATTGTACCAACGCGTTCATATAACAAGAAACAAACAGGATTGAAGGAAGTCCAAGTCAAGCCAGGGCCTATTCCGATGACCCAATATAAGCGTAGCTTCTTTGGCGCTACATATTTATTTGATCAGATTGGTAATTTAACAGGCGTTAGTACCGATCTTAAGGATTGCTTTCCAAATGATTACAAACGTATTTTATCCATTGTATATTTTCTTATTCTTGAAGAAAATAATTCATTAAGTCGATTTTCTCACTGGCAAAAGCTTCATATACATCCAAATGGTGAAGATATTGCTTCTCAGCGCAGTAGTGAGCTGTTTCAATCCATTACTGAAGAAAGTCGAATGAATTTCTTTACAAGACAAGGCAAACGTCGTCTAGAAAAGGAATATTGGGCCTTTGACACAACCTCCATTTCAAGCTATTCTGAGACCTTAAACCAGGTGAAATCAGGACGTAACAAAGAAAATGACCGATTATCACAGATTAACCTTGCTTTACTGTTTGGAGAAGAATCTGGGTTGCCTTTTTATTATCGCAAACTTCCTGGTAATATCACGGATGTAAAGATTGTCAAGCAGCTAATGACCGAATTTGATGTTATGGGCTATAAAAAAGTCAAGGTTGTTTTGGATCGTGGCTTCTACAGCAAAAAAAACATTGATCTATTATACAAAAACCATCAGAAATTCATCATCGGTGTGAAGCTTGGCTTGAAATATGTTAAAACTATACTTGATCAAGAACGAAACAATCTACAGTTATGGACCAATTTACACCCTCAGTTTGGTACATATGGAATCTGTAAAACCATTGAGTGGGACTATGAGCAAGAACGTCCTTACAAAAGTGATACGCTCAAAGAAAGCCGCAGAGCGTATTTGCATCTTTTTTATAATTCTGAAAAGGCAGCAAAAGATCAAGTAGATATGAATGATCATCTGACTAAGCTATATGATGATTTGATAAATAATACTTGTAAAGATTACTATACAAAAGATTATGCAAAGTACTTCACAGTGACTGAGACACCTAAACGTGGCCGTAGAGTAACACCCAATGAAGAAGCAATGAAAGAAGCTACTAAAAATTATGGATATTTCGCACTTCTTTCTAATGAAATCAAAGATCCATTTGAAGCACTATCTCTTTATAGAAGCAAAGATATCGTTGAGAAAGGATTTGGCAACCTAAAAGAGCGCTTAAATTTCAGACGTTTGCAAGTTTCATCGGAACTTTCGTTAAATGGCAAGATATTTGTTGAATTTATAGCACTTATTTTCTTATCTTATGTGAAAAAGAAGATGCAGGATGCAAAATTATTTAATAAGTACACTTTACAAGGAATGCTTGATGAACTTGATTTAATTGAGTTATTTGAAGCTCCTGGCCATGCTAGGATATTGGGTGAAATCACAGAAAAACAGAAAGAGCTCTTTAATAAATTGGGGGTCTCGCCACCCTCGTTATAAATTCCGGGAATGTAGGTTCTAATTTAATTGCATCCACATCAGCTTCTTTCAAGAATCTAACTGCATTTTCAACCGCTTGCGAGTCTGATTGGTGATATGAACCAAATGGCATGTCTCCAATAATATATGTGTTTGGTGCTCCCCTTCTAACAGCCTGACAATGGGATATGCAATCTTCCATCGTTACTGGGATAGTATTACTATATCCTAATGTTACCATTCCTAAAGAATCACCAACAAGGATCATGTCCATTCCTGCTTGTTCAGCAAAAGATGCCATTGGAAAATCATATGCAGTAATCCAAGCAACCTTTTCTCCTTGCTTTTTCATATTATGAAAATCAAGTATACTCTTTTTCTTAATCATACTTACACTCCTCAGATTAATTTTTATACAAAAGGTATTCATTACACTTTCGCTATTACACTAAGTCTACTTTGACAATGCTATGCATCAGTGCGTCTTTCTTAATATGTTACTTTAAAAAATTATAATCTGTGAATATTAAGAAGATAGTCGCTCTCAAAAGATTTGTTAACACTATAATTTCCTATTATATGTCTAAAACTATATCTTCAAGTCTTCTTTTTGGAACATGATGAACTTTGTTTTCATCTCTCCAATATTTTATATCTCCATCTTCACCTATCTCTTCTAGCACTACTTCTTCTTTTGGCTTACCAAGAGCTATAACCATCAGGGTATCATATCTATCTGAAATGCCTAAAGCGTCTTTTATGTTTCCCTTATTATAGCTTGCAATCATACAGCCTCCAAAGCCTTTTTCGGTTGCACCAAGTAAAATACTTTGAGCAGCTAAACCATGATTCCAAAATATATTCGTTCCTATTTCTGTATCCACAAGCATTATAATATATGCTGATGGCTTTTCACCTTCTTCTGGTCCATCCCAATCTTTTAAATATCCTGCCCACTTAAGTTCCTTAAATACTTGTTCATTTTTATCATCTTCATTTACGATGATGTACTTTAAATTTTGGAGATTAGCCCCACAAGAAGTCAACCTTGCCAAATCAATCCATTCTAAAAGTTCCTCTCTAGAAATCTTCTCCTCTTGATAAAATCTTCTGTAAGTCCTGTTTTTTAAAACCAAATCTTTTAACATGTTCACTACTCCTTTCTCATCAACTTCATTTCTTTTCCAGTCGGCTAGGGAATAAGTATAAGTAGCCCCACTTTCTTAAAATTACTCAATTAAATTCTATCAATAAAAGTCATTAAATTCAATCATTATGTTACACTTCTATGAATAGGGGTAATTAAATCAGTACTAGCTTAAAGTAAGATAAGAATGGAGGTGCTTTTATGGATGGTTATGGTTATGGTTGGTTAGCTTTTTTTGGTGCTTTTCTTGGGATCGTATTGCTTTATGGACTTATTGCTTATATTGTAGGAGCTATGGCTCTCAAAAGAATGGCCGATAAACTAAGTATTGAAAACTCCTGGTTTGCCTTTATCCCGATTGCAAATGCATACCTTTTGGGTAAGGTAGCTGGAGATAAGCTGGATTTATTTGGATACCAAATTGAGAATTTAGCTTTTATACTTCTTGGAGGAAGCGCTATCTCTTTTGTGATATCTCAAGTACCTGTAATAGGCTTTTTATTTGGGATAGCTTTTGCAGTAGTCGCATATGCGACGCTTTATAAAGTATATATGATGTTTGTACCAAACTCTGCAATGTTATACCTTATTCTTTCTATAGTACTTGCGATTATAGCACCATTTTTAATGTATGCAGCAAGCACAAAGGATCCGATTGTAGAAGATTCTTATATTGAATTAGAGTAAGCAAATTAAAAAGCCAGTGGGTTCAGATTAATCTGAACCCACTGGCTTTTGTTTTATAAATCATTTGTATTAAAAGTATCCCAATTATCTAAGTTTCCTGTTTCATATCCTTTAGAAAACCATCTTTGTCTTTGCTCAGAAGTGCCGTGTGTAAAACTATCTGGTACTACACGCCCTTGAGTTTGTCTTTGAAGTGTATCGTCTCCTATTGCACTGGCTGCGTTTAAAGCTTCTTCTAAATCTCCCTCTTCAAGTAATTTCATCTTTTGTGCATGGTGTGTAAATACACCTGCCAAATAATCTGCTTGAAGCTCTAGCATAACTGAATACCTATTGTATTCCTTTTCGCTAACCTTGCCTTGTAACTCGTGAACCTGATCTGTGATTCCATACAAGTTTTGAACATGATGACCTATTTCATGAGCTATAACATATGCCATGGCAAAATCTCCTGGCGCTTTAAATCTAGTCCTTAATTCCTTATAAAAGCTTAAATCAATATATACGCTTTCATCAGCAGAACAATAAAATGGGCCCATTGAAGAACCTGCGACTCCACAGGCAGATTCCACACTACCAGAAAAAATAACTAAAGTTGGCTTCCTATATTCCATACCTTCTTCAGTTAAAACCTCTTCCCAAACTACTTCAGTATCGTGTAAAATTACAGATACAAATTCAACTAACTCCTCTTCCTCTGCAGTTGCAACATACGGTGTTTGTTGCTCTTGGGTAGGCCCAACATTGTTGATAATATCCATTGGATTTCCACCAAGCAGTGTAAATATAATAAGTATAACTAAGCCAAGTCCTCCTCCAATAACAGTCTTTCCACCTCCACCCATACCTCTTTTATCTGAAACATTTGAACTCCTAGTTCGACCCTTCCATTTCATAGTTTTTT
>JAAZKM010000119.1 GCA_012799835.1 Candidatus Methanofastidiosia archaeon | reverse complement strand
TTTAATTTATTTATCTTAGTTGAGATACTAGCTGCTGAGCTGCTAATCTTGTTTCTTCCCTGTTTGCACCAGCAACTATTAGGACATCATAGCCTCTGCCGAATGGGTCTGCAATCCACTCCCATTCACCGGGTGATGTAGCCCAATCAACTGTTGATGCTCCCATGTTACCAAGGTCTTTTACTATGCTGTTATAGACTGGCCCGCCTACAAGGATTAGATTCTTTTGCATTGAAGAAGTGTTTATTTCAATGTCAAGTTTTATTAGCTCAATTGGGTCAATGTTTACATTCTTGGTGTATGTGATTGACTGAGCAGTGTCTACTACAGTCTGACTTATTGTAACTTTTGCACCGTCTTTGTCAGTAGATGAGCTGTTTGATCTTCCTTTGTAAACACTATATTGATGTTGTGGATTGGATATATCATATAATCCATTAAGTGTTTCATTTGCCTTTCCAAAGTCCACATCACTTATAGTTACAGAGAAGTAGTTCTCTGGACCGTTTATTGTGAATGCAGTTTCACAGTCTGGTATGTCGATATTGTCACAGAGCTGAAGCTCAAGTGTGTCAAAGTTTGCATCTGGACATGGTTTACATGATGGTGCTGGCTGCCACAGGATGTATGCTGCATTTATTTCGCCAGCCATTGAAGTTGTCGGGAAGTATTCCCAAGCAGTCCAGTCTCCATCTGCAGTTGGTGTCTTGAAATTATATCCGGGGTATGTTGCATTAATATTTTCCTGTGGACACTGATTACTAAATGCAACTTTTCTCCATCCACCTGTAATTGCCAATCCATAGTCGTTTGGTGTTGTGACAAATGGATCACAGCATCCCTTATCTTCAAACCATCCGAAGTCTTCAACAGCATATAAATTAAATTCTGCAAGATAGGTACCGTCAGCACCGACAAATGTCTTGATACCATCAAGCATGAAGGGGATATAGTTGAAAAGAGTATATGCCCTTCCGTTTACTTCCTTTGTCTTTGATACTAGTACTTTGTATGGATCGTACTCATTTCTCCTAGTTGGATTGGATGTGAACGCCCCGTTTCCGCCATATATTGCACAGTCTGGACAACATAGGGCGCATGGCCCATCCAAAGCGTCCATCACCATTATGAAGCTAAATGGTGAAGTTAGATCTGGTCCAGAAACTGTAATGAAGGCTTTATTTTCGTAGATGTTGACATCAGATAGATTTATTGTCCATCCATGGAAAGAGTAAGCATCTCCAACTTTCATAATCTTTTCTTTCTCTGCATAAGGCTTACCATATGCAAAGTATGCACCGAGATTAACATTTTCTTCAGTAGAGTATGTAGCACCTGCAAAGAGTGGTGTATAGTATTTGCCTAAGAATTTAATGGGTGAGATCCTACCTTTTACTGCAGTCTCAAAGTCTACCATTCCGTAACAGTGTTCGATTCCACATATGTTCTGACCATTTTCAAGGAGAGGATATCTAATTTCTGCTGTTCGGTAAACTATACCGGATGCAGAGCCTCTATCCCCTCTCATATCCACTATACCATCAGGTGTTGTCTCAATATCTGCTAGGATTACCTGGATTTCTTCGTGTGGTTCCATTGCTGTGCCTGTTCCACCGAAGTGGTAGTCACAATCCTTTTCTTTTTGTTTAAATATGTCGTTACCGGTGACATCTACCCACGCGCTTGTGGTAAAGAATGCGTATTCAAAATCCCATGAACCATTTCCGTTGTCATAGCTTCCTCCGGCATATGCAGGAAGATTTTCTAATATGCCAGATGTTGGTGAGCCTGATACTTTATTAGTATTCACGAGCCAATATTTACCAGTTCCAGCTCCAGATGTTGGTGAGCCTTTGTATATTCTATCATTTGCATCCCAGTCCTTTGGGCTGTTTGAAAACCAAAGAGTATTAAGTTCCCTTGCAACTACATTGTTTTTATAAGGCTCCCTTATTTCTTTGGGCATTGTTATGGCTACTGAAATATCGTAACTTTTATTGTTATCCCAAGTTCCTTTAACTCCATCACCAGATGCAGTCTCCCAGAACTGTGTGGAGAAAAGTTCATAGCCGGTATACCATTTTGCTTCTGTTACTTCTTTTGGATCTTCTATACAGTATACTTTATATGGAACTATAATTTTGTTTTTGTTGTTCTTGTCATAAGAGTAGTTATAGTCCATCATGAGGTCAAAAGTTGCGCTAGAAGACCTTGTGACAGTCTTAGTTTCCTCAACTGTTGCCATGTTTCCGACTGCTGCTGCTATAATGGATCCAGACACTACGTCTGATGCGTTGGCAGTTGCACCGACTGCAATGACGACATTTGGCTCTCCCGATATTGGATCTATGAAAAAGCTCCTTGGTGGAACTGATGCAGCTGCTGCAGCTCCTGCTAGTGTTGCTCCTAACATTAGGGCTCCCGTTAAAGCGGCCCCTAACATTCTTATTTTCATATTATTTCACCTCTATTGCTAAACAATAATGTTTAGCTGTAATATATTGTATTTCTGATAGTATATAAATCTTTTGGTTGCAATAATAAAGAAATAAATTAATATTAATATTATATATAATCGTCAATAGTTTATTAAACTATTGTATATAATGCAATGAAAAGAAAACTAGTTATGCTAAAAATAGCAATAAAAAGCTTAAAGCAGGCCCCAAATTAGATATGTGTTATAAAAAACGGTTATTCAAATAGAAGTTATTCAAATAAAAAAAGTTCATAAAAGCTTTTAAAATAAAAGAAAAAAATAAATTAAAATATATTTATTTTAATTTAGTTCAACATTGCAACTAAGTCTTCTGCTGCCATTCTTGTTTCTTCTCTGTTGGCACCAGCAACTATTAATACATCGTATCCTTTGGCCATTGGGTCTGCAATCCATTCCCATTCTCCTCTGGATGTTGCCCAGTCGACAGTGGAAGCTCCCATGTCAACTAAGTCCTTTACGATGCTGTTGTATACTGGTCCACCAACAAGAATTAAGTTCCTTGTGTTTGTGGCAGTGTTGACTTCTATGTCAAGCTTTATGAGCTCAACTGGGTCAATCTTGACGTTTGCAGTGTATTTTATTGTTTGACCGGCTGTGGTCATTGAAATTCTTGCTCTTAGACCATCGGTGTCATTTGGTGGTGTATTTGTGTATGATCCAACGTATTCAAAGTCTGGAGCAAAGTATAATGGGTTTGTATTTTCCTTTCCAAAGTCAACGTCAAGAACTTCTATCTTGAAGTAGTTTTCTGGACCGTTTACAGTGTATGTGGTCTCACAGTCTGGTATAGATATGGTGTCACAGAGTCTTAGTTCAAGTGTATCGAAGTTTGCATCTGGGCAGAATGCGTTACATACTGGAGCTGGCATCCATTGGATGTATTCAACAACAGTTTGATCTCCGGCTGTAACATATTCCCATGGTGCGTATTCATTATATTCTTGATCTATAAATGTTGCATTAACTGAACCCTCTTGTACTATTTTTCTCCATCCACCAGTGATTGCTAGACCATAGTCGTTTGGTGTTGTGACAAATGGATCACAGCATCCCTTGTCTTCTAGGTATCCGAAGTCTTCAAGAGCATATATGTTAAATTCTGCAAGGTATGTACCGTCAGCACCGACAAAGGTCTTGATACCGTCGAGCATGAAGTTTACATATCTAAAGAAGTTGTATGCGTAGTCTTCTTTTGTCTTTGTCACTGTGGTCTTTACGACGTATGGATCATATTCGTTTCTATGTGTTGGATTGGATGTGAAAGCTCCGCCACCACCATATATTGCACAATCTGGGCAGCATGGACCACAAAATCCTAAAGAGTCCATGACCATTATGAAGCTAAATGGTGATGTTAAGGCTGGTCCTGATACTGTGAGGTATGCCTTGTTTTCGTAAATATTAACATCGTTTAATGTAATAGTCCATCCGTGGTAGTTGTAGACATCTCCCACCTTCATGATCTTTTCTTTCTCTGCATAAGGCTTACCATATACAAAGTATGCACCAAGGTATCCTGGGCCTTCTGATGGGCCTGTGTTGTTGTATGTTGCGCCTGCAAATAATGGTGTGTAGAATTTTCCAAGGAATTTGATTGTATTGAATCTACCTGTTCTTGCGGTCTCGAAATCAACCATACCATCACATTTAGTTATTCCACAGATGTTCTGGCCGTTTTCAAGTAATGGGTATCTGATTTCAGTTGTCCTGTAGACTATACCTGATACTACGCCCTTGTCTCCTTTGAATAACGGTAAACCCTCATTTTGAGTACAGCAAGTTGCGTCACTTGTTAATATGAACTGAATTTCCTCGTGGGCTTCCATCTCGGTACCTGTTCCACCGAATGGGTAGTCACATTCATCGTTTTTATCATATGTTTCAGGTGTTTCTAGTCCGTTTACGTTCACCCATGCTCTTGTCGTCATGAACGCATATCCTGGTTTTATGCTGTCCCATGACCCATTTCCGTTGTCATAGCTTCCGCCGGCGTATGGTGGTAAATTAACTACAATATCTTTTGTTGGTGAATTTGCTACAAATTGGTTAACAAGCCAGTACTTGCCTGAGCCTGAGCCTGCCGATGGTGCCAAATAATATATCCTGTCGTTTGCGTCCCAGTCCTTTGGACTGTTTGAGAACCAGAGTGTGCTAAGTCCCTTTGCAACTAGATCTGTTGTTCTAATGTCTCCAGGTGTTGCAATCTGGACGTATGTCCTATACTCTGGATCTGGAAAATCATTTTCAGATGTTTCCCAGTACATTGTGGACAATAGCCCATAGTCCACATACCATGTTGCTGGCCTTTCGACACATGTAGAAACGTATGTAGCAACTAATGGATCATAAGTATAGTTGTAGTCTCCAATCTTGTCCCATGTTGCAGTTGCAGTTACTGGTACAGATGCTGTCTCTTCGACAGTTGCCATGTTACCGACTGCTGCTGCAATTAATGATGCAGAAACTACGTCTGAAGCGTTTGCTTGAGCTCCGACTACTACCGTTACGTTTGGCTGGCCCGTTGCTGGGTCAATAAACCATGATTTAGCTGGAGCTGTTGCTGCTGCGGCTGCGCCTGCTACAGTAGCTCCAATCATTGCAGCCCCTACAAGGACTGCTCCTATTGTTCTTAATTTCATATATTTTCACCATTTATAGGTTTTAATTTAATTTCTCTAAAAGGGTACTATATTATCTAGAGTGGGATTATTTATAAGTCTTTTGTTTAAAAAAGTGATATTTGAAAATCAAAATTAGGCTTGTGTGGCCCTAAAACTCCCCTGTGCACCCTTAATTCCCCTGGTGATAACATCAAATGTAAGCTGCTGTATTATGCCTGCAATGTCAATTCCAATATTTTGAATCTCCGCCATATTTAGATGCAAAATTTCTGGATCGACTATACTCATGGCAACAGGAGAGAATTTAATCACGGCATCGAAGAGCGTTTCAATATCAAAGAATAGGGCATCCATGCCCACTACACCTTCCCAAGCCTCCCCCTCGCCAACTTTTTTTGCTACCATCCTGTTAATCAGCCCGCCAGAATCGTTTACTAGCTCCTTTGTCTTTTCCATTGCAAACTTCTCATTCTTTGCCTTTGCCTCTACAACAAATTTGAAAAGAACACCACCTTCACTAATGGCATCCTCTATGTCCTCCTCCTCAATGCCTATCTCGCCTTGCTTAATTCCTTCCCCCTCACCTACCCGGTAAATTGAAAGATTGTATTTCTTGCAGAGTTTGTTAACAGTTGAAGAAACATCCCCAAATATCTCCAAAAGCTCCTTGCCTTTTATTTTAACATCGCTATCAATCATCTCAATCATGGATGGGACAAGCCTCATACAGAGGTTGATATACTCCCTAAAATCAGTCTTTATGTCAACTTCAACAACAGAAGAGAAAAAAATCCTCCCCATCTCATCCTCTTCTTCCAGTATCTCATGAAACGTCTCCCTTGTTATCTTGACATTCTTTAAGGATTTAACCTCCTCCAGGAGTTTCTTTACGGATATCTCAAGCGCCTCTTTGGAGTTGCTCTGGGATTCCAAATAAAAAGTAGCTTCAATCATAAAACATTCTTATAAAATTCATTTATAAAGTTTTCAACGTAAAGTTTTAAATGATTGGGATATAAAAAATCAATATGTTTGAAATAGGGATTATAGGCGCTGGAAAAATAGGCAGTGGAATAATAAAAGGGTTAGTTGAGAAAAATGCCTTCAAAGGAGAAGACATAATATTAAGCGATGTGTCAGAAAGCATTCTAAATCCAATTAAGTCCAAGTACGATATAGTGACATCACAAGACAATAAAGAGGTTTTTTCGTCCTCCAAAGTCATAGTCCTTGCAGTAAAGCCAAATTTAATTGCCCCCATCTTAGAAAGTGCAAAGGACATGGATCTAAAAGAGAAGCTTATTATCTCAGTTGCAGCTGGTGTTCCCATAAAATTTATCGAGTCAATTGCTATAGAAACGGCTGTAATACGCGTCATGCCAAACATCACCCTCTCAATTGGGTATTCACCTTCCTGTTATTCAATTGGCAAGCATGTAACAAGAAAAAATGAGGAGGATTTCAAAAAAATATTTGGAAGTCTTGGCTCAGTTATAAAAGTTGATGAGAAGCAGATGGATGCTGTTACAGGGCTATCAGGCTCCGGTCCTGCTTATGTGTTTTTATTTCTAAAGGCTTTAACAGAAGGCGGGGTAAAAGCTGGGCTAAAAGAAGATGTCTCAAAAAAACTTGCTATTGAGACCTTATACGGCGCATCCCTTATGGCAAAGGAAATGGGAAAAGAGTTTGATGAGCTGATTAATACGGTAAAGACACCAGGCGGCACTACTGAAAAGGGATTGATAGAATTAGAAAAGCATTCATTTGACAAAGGTGTTATAGAGGCTGTAAAGAAGGCGACAAAGAGATCAAAAGAGTTAGGTGAAGTTTATGGAAAGTGTTAAGGATAAGGCAATTTTGGCAAAGAGTGGATTTATTATCCTATCCAATGCCAAAACACGGGATAAGAATGAAACGCTAGAAAGTATGGCTAAGTCACTTGATAAAAACAGAAAAAAGATACTTGAAGCTAACAAGTTGGATATTTTGGGTGCAAAAAAGCTCCTTCAAAGGGGGGAGCTAACTGACGCCCTAGTAAAAAGACTAGAGGTCACGGATTCAAAGATTGATGAAATGATTTTGGGTATCAAGGATGTCATAAAGCTAGAAGACCCTGTTGGGAAGACTATTAGCGCTATCGAGCTTGACTCGGGGCTAGAGCTTTATCAAATAGCTGTGCCTATTGGGGTAATCGGAATGGTGTTTGAGTCTAGACCTGATGTCATTCCCCAAATAATGTCCCTTGCACTAAAAAGCGGCAATGGAATCTTATTAAAAGGAGGGAAGGAATCACTAAACACGAACAAAGCCATCTTTGAAGTCTTAAGAGACTCAATTAAAAAGAAGTCCATACCAAAGGAAGCGTTTCAGCTACTTGAGAGAAGGGAAGATGTTACAGGGATGTTAAAGCTTGATAAGTACATAGACCTCATAATACCAAGAGGCTCAAACGAGTTTGTGAGATTTGTCCAATCAAACACAAAAATCCCAGTCCTGGGGCACTCTGACGGCATATGCCATGCTTATGTTGATAAAAGCTATGATGAGAAAAAGGCATTGGATGTGTGCTTTGATGCCAAGGTGCAATACCCTGCAGTGTGTAATGCCATTGAAACTCTGCTAGTCCATGAAAAATCGGCCAAGAAATTCCTCCCTAAAATCGGAAAGATGTACAAGGAAGCAAAGGTTGAGATGAGGTGCTGTCCTGTTAGCTATGAAATACTAAAGGACCTCAAAGTAAGAAAGGCAAAAGAGAAGGATTGGTCAACAGAGTACAATGATTTGATAATATCAATTAAAGTTGTTAGATCAATTGAAGAAGCTTTAGATCACATAAACAAATACGGATCTCATCACACAGATGCCATAATAACAAGTGATAAAAAAGCGGGAGAGTATTTCCTAAACTTCGTTGACTCATCATCAGTCATGCTAAACGCCTCGACACGATTTGCGGATGGTTTTAGGTACGGCAAGGGTGCTGAGATAGGCATATCCACAGGGAAGATTCACGCAAGAGGCCCAACAGGCATGGAAGGGATGCTAATCTATAAATACAAACTGATAGGAAACGGTCACAAAGTATCAGATTATGTTGGAACAAATGCAAAGCCATATACTCATAAAAAACTATAAGTCAAACAAGGGATGAATGAAATGGATAATAGAAAAGAACTTTTCAAAGACATAAAAAAAATAGTTGTGAAGATAGGCACCTCAAGCCTCATCACAAAGGACGGGAAGTTCAATAGAGAGTTTGCAAATGATATTGCAAGAGAGGTATCTAAGCTAAAATCAAAAGGAAAGGACGTGATACTAGTTTCTTCTGGTGCAGTAGGAATTGGCTGTGAGATCCTGGATTTTAAAGAGCGCCCCCAATCAATCCCTTTAAAACAGGCAACAGCTGCAGTTGGCCAGAGCCTGCTTATGCATGAGTGGAGCAATGTTTTTGAAAAGCATGGGCTTAAAGTTGCCCAGATACTTCTAACTTATGATGCATTTTCAGACAGGAAAACGTATCTGAATCTTAGAAACAGCATGTCATCCCTTTTAGAGCTAGGGGTCATACCAATCATAAATGAAAATGACCCAGTATGCGTCCATGAGATTGGCGAAACATTTGGGGATAATGACACGCTATCGGCAATGGTATCAAGCAAGGTCGAAGCTGATCTATTAATATTAATGACAGATATAGATGGTTTGTACACCAAAAATCCAAAGAAGGCAAAAGATGCAATAAAAATTCCGGTGATAGAAGAGATAACGCCAGAGATTGAAAGCTTTGGTGGAGGCGCAAGTGAAAAAGGTACTGGAGGAATGAAGACAAAGCTAGAAGCTGCAAAGATAGCCCAAAAGTCAGGCTGCTATATGATCATTGCACCAAGTGAAGAAAAAGACCTTATCTCAAAAGTCATGAATGGAGAGGAAGTTGGGACTCTTTTCCTCCCAAAAAAGAACATTGAAGGCAACAAAATCCGATGGATCACCCTGGCAAAACCAAAAGGGAAAATAATAGTGGATATTGGAGCCAGAAATGCACTTCTTGACCACAAAAGTCTCCTTCCACGGGGAGTAATTGACATCGAAGGGAACTTTGATGTCGGGGATATTGTAGCAATAGAGTCAGGTGAGGGTATCTTTGCCAAGGGCATAACAAACTATACAGACAAGGAACTAAATAAAATAAAGGGTAAAAACACTGACGAGATAGAATCTATTTTAGGTTATAAAAATTATAATGAAATCATAAAGCATGAAAACATCGGCATATTAAAGTGATTTTTTATCAGATATTTGCCATCAATTCAAAAAGCCTTATAAATTGAGTTAATTTCCCCTTTCCCATGAATACCCTCATATTAACAGAAAAACCGAACGTATCTGAAAAAATTGCAAACTTCCTCGGTAAGGTAAAAAAAATTCAGTATGAGGGTGTAAAGTATTATGAAGTTGAAGATGGTGACAATAAAATTTATGTTGTTTCTGCGGTGGGCCATCTTTACAAGCTAAGACAGCGGATCCCAATCAAAGACTACCCTTTTTTTGACGTAGAATGGGTTGAGATGTTCAAGAACAGCAAAAAAAGTAAGTATGTCGAGCCATATGTTAAGCTTATCGAAGAGATATCAAAAGACGTGGACACCTTTGTAAATGCATGTGACTACGATATTGAGGGATCAGTCATAGGATACAATGCACTTTTGTATGGCGCAAAAACAGACATATCAAAATCATTTAGGATGAAGTTCTCTTCCCTTACAAAGGACGAGATTGTTTCCGCATACGAAAATCTAAATCCCCCTGATTATCCAATGATTAATGCCGGTCTTGCAAGGCACATTTTAGACTGGTATTATGGGATCAATACATCAAAGGCTATGACAGACTCGCTGAAAAAAGCTTCTGGCCGATATGTCACCCTTTCTGCCGGCAGGGTCCAGACCCCCACGTTAAAGTTTTTGTTAGAAAGGGAAAAGGAGATATGCCAGTTTGTATCAGAGCCATACTGGATCTTGTTTATTGAATTTAAAAAAGATGGCATCACAGTAAAAGCATCCTACCAAAAAGAGTTCTTTGATGAAAGTGAGGCTCTGTCAATTTTCAAAGACATCAAAAACAAATCCGCCTTGGTAAAGGAAATATCCAAGAAAGAAAAGAGGATAAATCCGCCGCATCCGTTTGATCTTGGAACACTTCAAAAAGAATCATATAAGAACTTTGGCTTTCTACCAAAAAGGACCCAGGATATTGCCCAATCCCTTTATGAAGCAGGGCTTATTTCTTATCCAAGAACGTCTTCCCAAAAATACCCCCCAAGCCTGAATTTAAGAGGCATTATGGAGAAATTAAAAAATATTGAAAATTATTCAAGTGATTGTGCAGAACTTTTAAAAACACCTCTAAAACCAACTGAGGGAAAGAAGGACGATCCTGCACACCCTGCAATCCATCCGACAGGGGAGATACCTAAAAAATTAACAGAGGATCAGGCAAAGCTTTATGACCTTGTTGTCAGGCGATTCCTAGCTGTTTTTGCAAAACCGTATGTTTATGAATCAATTTCAGTTGAGATTGATGTAAACGGACATTCATTTTTTTCAAGCGGTAGGGTCGGGATTGACCCGGGATTTTTGAAATACTATGGTGATTATTCTGGTGTCGAAGAAGTTATCTTGCCTGATCTAGCAAAGGGAGAGATTATAGAAAAGATATCACCAAAGAAGGAAGAAAAGGCAACAAAACCCCCTGCACGCTATAATCCTGCATCTGCCGTATCAGAAATGGAAAAACTTGGGATAGGGACAAAGGCAACACGTGCTAATATTGTCGATATTCTATATGAAAGAAACTATATTGATGGCAAGCAAATAATCGTTACAGACCTCGGGGAAGGGATAGTCGGCACACTAGAAAGATACTGCCCTGACATTATTTCTGTAGAGCTTACACGGCATTTTGAAGAGCAGATGGAAAAGATACAGGAAAACAAAATCACTAAAGAAGATATCCTATCCGAAGCAAGAGAAAAGCTCACCGATATCTTCACTAAGTTTAAGGAGAATGAGGAAGATATAGGCAAAGAGCTTTTGGTATACCTTGAGAGGGAGGAGAGGAGACGGAACTATGTGGGGATTTGCCCTGTGTGTGGGGAAGGGGAATTATTCATCAGAAAAGGAAGGTTTGGCCCTTTCATAGCATGCCAAAGATACCCCGACTGTGATGCAACTTTTTCCCTGCCAAGTAACTGTTTTGTGGCACCTACAGGTGACAAATGTAAGCTTTGCGGATTTCCTGTTGTGACCGTAATAAGAAAGAGATCAAGACCCCAAACTGTATGCATAAATCTTGAATGCCCTTCAAAAAACAATTATTCATTGCCAGTTGATGATAAAAAGTGTCCAAAATGTGGGGAGAATCTTGTCGTAAAAAAATCCTTTTATGGGCCTTTTATCGGGTGTTCTAGCTATCCAAAGTGTAGGTACACTGAGAAGATATTGGAAGAAAAGATTGAAGAAAACTAGAATCAAATATATATTTACTTTTTTAAATAACATATATACAAGGGAAGAGCTTATTATTGATAAAATTTATCCCGTTTACCTATTTTCAGTATATTAATAATACTTTCATTTTCATTGATTTCATAAGAAATTCTAAAGCCACCTATTCTAATTCTATAAAGGTTTGTTCCTCCTTTGATTTTCTTATATGGATAACTATAAGGATTTTCTTTTAAATGATCGATAATATACCTAATTTTTTCTTAGTAGATTTAGGGAAGTTTTCAACAAAATTAGAAGACTTATGTGTTAAAATCACCTTATACATTTTTAGTCACAAAAGGTTTTTTCATATGTTTCGTAGTGCCCATTCTTAATTTCTTCTCTTTATTTCTTAAATTCTTCTTTTTCTTCATCTATAATTTCTTCAAATCCTAAAAAATTATCAATTTTACTATTGATTTCTTTTAACATTTCTTGAATGTGATCCAATTTTTCCATAAGAATGTCTGTCAACTCAACCCCTATATAATAATAAAACTACTATATAAATATTTACTGGATGGGGAAAAAGATATGTAATTTATATATCTCCATTTTTTGATGTAATAACAGAATCAAATAATTATTAGATAACACATTATCTATACTTTGACAATACCTTTATAAATTTTTCAATGTTTTTATTGGTTGAGGGAGAACATGAAGATATTAAAAACTCCACATCACGATCTTGTTTTTGCTGAATTTTCTGATCTTCCTGAGAAAACAGGAACAGTCTACTTCAGAACGGATATAAATGGTCCGCCCGGGCCATCAGTTAGAATGGAACAAACTGTTGACACGATATGCAATTTAAGAAAACACCAGGAAGATGGATCAAACATTTTAATAGTTGCCCATGCCTCAAAGGCAGAGAAATCTATCGAGGAAAGCTTCAAAGAACTAAGAACAGAAGTCTTAAACAGTGCAAAAAACTTGACCCTTCCTTTAGAAAATATTCTTTTTGCTCATGATTTAAACGAGCTAAAAAAAATAAACAGTTCAAATAAGAACTCAATTGTATTTTTAGAGAATATAAGAAAAATTTGTGGAGAGGAACTGGTCCCTCCAAATGATTCTACAAAAACTGATTTCTGGAAGTATTTTGCCCAGTACACAAAAATAAATGGGGCACTTTCCTGCTGTCATAGG
>JAAZKM010000118.1 GCA_012799835.1 Candidatus Methanofastidiosia archaeon | reverse complement strand
CCTAAAAACTTTACTTGGTCTACAACATCATATTTTTCTGCTATTGATTTTAAAAAGGCTTGATCACCGCCACCAACAAGCTGATACTCGAATTTAGTTATGCCATGTTTTTTTAACTCTCCTAGAGCTTGAATTACGTACTGTTGCCCTTTGTACCTTACATTCACAGCAGCTGTAGTACCAATAACAACTTTATCTTTATCTAGCATCGAATTAATTTTATTTAATCTTTTTTCTAGAATTTTATCATCAAACTCTGTTAATGCCACGTTTGAACAGTTAGTATTTTTTCCTTTAGTAGGGTATCTGTTTTGTAAAAACTCGTTAGTTACATAAACAACATACTGTGATTCTGCTATCCTTTTCTTTGTAGCATAATACATAAATGGGGCTACTAACTTTCCAGTTAAGCTATGATTCCAGAAACCGTCCCATGGACATGCTACTACTTCTACTAAATATGGTTTATTTAATTTTCTTGCTACATCTACTGCTAAATTACCAATAAAACTAGGTAATCTCACAACTATATAATCGGATTTTTTTATTTCCTCAGATATAATTTTTTTTACTTCTTTTTTATTTTTAAATTGACCTCTTAAACTTGAAATATTCGGACAAGACTTTACCTCAAATGGGTTTACTGTAATCTTGGATAACTTATTACTAGCATCTTTGCTGCTGATTTCTTTTACCCTAATTGCAATAACTAATTCATCAGCAATAGAATAATATCGACTAAATGTTTCATTATTATGTGCTACTCCGTAATGCTGTTTGTTTTCATCTTTTATTAAAGGTCCATCATGACAAAATAAAACTCTCATACGCTCACCTCTTTTACTCATTATCTTTATATAATGTCATAGTGAGAAAAAAAACTCCTAACTCTAACATCACCTAAAATCGGCTTATGTACCTGTAATAGGTTCATGTCAGAACAATTATTTCCTTCAATAACTTTAATTCCTTCATCTGTAATAACTACATCCCAACCAATATACTTAATATATTTATGTTTGTTTGATGCATTTAATATTTTTTCCTTAATCTTATCCCAATTTGGAATTAATTGCCCTTCAATTCTTGCACCAGTTTCCGGATGTTTTTCAAGAAATACTTTTTTCCCATTACGTGGATATATAACACCCTTTCCAATTCTTCCAGTTTCTATGTCAATTAAGGCACTAATACCCCCTTGGGTCCAATTATCTGCAGGTGAAGATTGCTTTGTTCCTATGCGGTAGACAGCAATAGGGATAAAAGCATTGTTATCAATTGGATCAATCATTGTAACAATTCTAATAGAGTTTAAAGTTTTTGGATTAAACTTTTTACTAAATTCTCCTTGCTCTATATATTCACTTATAAAATATGAGTCAAGTTTATTTACCAAGGCTTTAAATTCTTCTATAGTGGTAGTTTCATTGTTTATAGTCAAAGAACTATCATAATATTTTATAATCTTAACACCAAAGCCACCTCCACCACTTATCGGTTTAAAAACCAATGTGCCTTTCTTGTTAATATAAAGAATTAAATCGTCAATATCTTTTAAGTCAGAGTTCAAGAATGTTATTTGTCCTTTTTCAATAATCCCAAGTGTAGTTGGTATGTTTAATGAATCAGAAAATACTTTTTCAAAAATAATTTTATTATTTAAAGTTTGTGTGTACCCATAATTGATGAACTTTGATTTTAACCTTTGTTTATCTGTTAAGTACATATCTGAATATGATGTCAGATCATAGATAATTGCAGATTCACCGTGAAATCCCTTTCTTATCATATTGAGACGTGTAAATAGATCTACTTTTATTTTGGGATTCAACTCTTTTTTCCAGAATAGATACTGGATTTGTATGAATTTATAAATCCTGATTAGAACACTAAACATAAAGTAATTCCCCTTTTTAAAATTTTAAGTTGAATTTCTCCCCCAATAAAAAATCAAACTCATCCGGTTCAAAATCTATATAACCGCTCCCATGAAAAAAAGTCATTTCTCCAAAATAGATCTTTCCATCAATATTATATAGATCTACTCTTACATGAGGAAAGTCCCTAGAAAGAACCTCAGCAATCTCAAGCATTTTTTCATAATTAATTGGCTTTTCAACTAAAGAATCCGTATCTCTTAGACCCTTACGTTTATACGGCATATGTTGAAAATCTCTACTGTATATTCCAAACTTCATGTTCTCATCTGAAAAACGCTCCGCATTTATAAATAAACACGATACTTTTCCATTAAAACATATAAATTTATAATCAACTAGATCATTATTCTTATCTTTCTCTAAATATTTTTCGCAAATAATCCTAGGTTTGACTCCATAATAAGGCCATTCTCTACCTGCTTTACTAGTTCTTTTTGTTAACCAATCATGTAGAACTACTTTGGTATCTTTTAAATTCAATTTTTTCTTGTCTTCACAAAACAAATTGGTATGACTTCCATTGGTAGTTTTTAATACGAACTTATTCGGTAATAAGTCAAAATCTATTTCTTCTACATTTTCATATACTCCATATAAAGGTACTAATATATCCTTATATCCTTTGGATACAACATAGTCTCTCACTTCATATTTATCTACACATTGAGTCATTAGTGGATTTCTATAATAAAGCTTATACCACTGTAATTTTTCAGTAAATCTTTTAGGGTCTTTTAAATTGAGTTTTCTTCCAGTTTTTATCCAGTATTGCAACATTATCATAGGCTTGTCAGGGATGAACTCAGTTAATTTTAATATCTTTAATCTGAGTTCTCGATCTGGTATTATTTTTTTGTAGTTCATAATGTTCACCTCAACACTTCTTCAATCTCTTCTAAATACGCATCTACAACTTTTTTTCTATCAAATTCATTCTCAACTTTTTTTCTACCAGCTAGTCCCATCTGTTTCTTTTCTTCATAACTCAACTTTAAAAACTTCTCTATCTTTTTTATAAGATCTCGGCTATTCTGTTGCTCTACAACATACCCATTAACACAGTCATCAACAATTTCTCTACAACCACTTCTATTTGTTGCTATAATAGGTCTTCCACATGCAGCACTTTCTAATAGTACATTCGACATTCCTTCTGGGTAGTAAGTTGGATGTATAGTACAATGAGAAATTTTATGAAATTCTCTAACATCTCTCTGCATTCCATGGTATTGAATTATGCCTTCATTTTGCATCTCAATCAATTTGTCCTCATATGTCTCTTCACAAAAACCAAGAATATGAAATTCTGTATTAGGGTATTTGTCTTTAATAAAACTAGCTGCATCTAGGTACTGATCTATACCCTTTTGTTTCATTACGCGCGAAATAAACAAAAAGTTAATAACTTTATCATTAGGATAATCTAGTACTTGGTAATGATTTAGATTAACACCTGAACCTGGTAATAATTTCTGCTTTCCTTTTATAATTCCTTTTATATTAATAAAGTCAGAATTTTCTTTGTTCTGAAAAAATACACAAGAGGCTTTTTTCAAACCCATCTTATAT
>JAAZKM010000117.1 GCA_012799835.1 Candidatus Methanofastidiosia archaeon | reverse complement strand
TGTAAAAGCTATTGAAAGAAGGTCAAAATCATGGTCTGATTTGATTTCTGAAGGAGTCATTGAATATTTGGACGCAGAAGAAGAAGAAAATACTTTTATTGCGCTTTCAAAGGAAGATTTGACTTTAGAACATACGCATCTTGAAATATATTCTCCTTCGATATTGGGAGTATGTGCCTCAATTGTTCCATTTGCAGAACATAACGCAGCTCCAAGAAACTCCTACGGGGCCGGAATGGGTAAACAAAGTCTTGGATTTTCACAGTCCAACTTTAAACTTAAAGTCGAAACAAGAGGCCATTTGATGTATTATCCTCAGATGCCTATTGTCAAAACAAAGATAATGGATGCAGTTGGTTTTAACAACAGGCCGGCAGGACAAAACTTCGTCGTTGCTGTTCTTTCTTATTTGGGTTACAATATTGAAGATGCACTTATTATTAATAAGAGTTCGGTAGACAGAGGACTTGGAAGAACTACTTTCTTTAGAACTTATGATTCAGATGAAAGAAGATATCCGGGAGGTCAGCAAGATAAATTTGAAGTTCCTGATGAATCTGTAAGTGGATATAGAGGCCCCGATGCTTATGAAAATCTTGATACCGATGGATTCATAAGACCAGAATCTGAAGTAAAAGGGGGAGATGTTTTAATTGGAAGAACAAGTCCACCGAGATTTTTAGAGGAGCTTGATGAGTTTGGTACTGCAATTGAAGGCAGAAGAGAAACCTCAATAGGAGTTAGGCCTTCAGAAAAAGGAATCGTTGATTTAGTATTATTGAGTGAAACAGAAGATGGGAACAAATTAGTTAAGATAAAAGCTAGGGATGAAAGAATACCTGAGCTTGGAGATAAATTTTCATCAAGACACGGTCAGAAAGGAGTTTTAGGATTCTTATGTCCACAGAAAGATATGCCTTTTAATGAATATGGGATAACTCCAGATCTTATTATTAATCCGCATGCCATACCATCAAGAAAAACAGTTGGCCAATTATTGGAAATGATTGGTGGCAAAGCTGGATCATTGAAAGCAAAGACAGTAGATGCAACTCTATTTTCAGGTGAAAAAGAAACAGACATAAGGCAGATACTTCAAGACTTTGGATTTAAAAACACAGGAAGAGAAAGACTATACAATGGACTTACCGGGCAAGTGATTGAGGCAGATATATTTGTTGGAGTTTGTTACTATCAGAAATTGCACCATATGGTTGCAGATAAGATACATGCAAGATCTCGTGGCCCAAGGCAAATGCTTACAAGACAACCGACTGAAGGTAAGGCTAGAGAAGGGGGCCTTAGATTTGGAGAAATGGAAAGAGATTGTTTGGTGGGGCATGGAACAAGCTTATTATTAAAAGAAAGATTATTGGAGGCCTCAGATAAAGCCGATATACTTGTCTGTGGAAAATGTGGCTCTTTAGCAGTATATGATAAACTTAGAAACAGAGAATATTGCCCCATTTGTGAGGAGGAGTCTGATATTTATCCAGTTGAAATGTCCTACGCTTTTAAGCTCTTACTTGAAGAGTTAAAATCTATGTGTTTAGATCCAAAATTAAAACTTAGGGATAGGGCGTGATTGTCATGTTTAAAATACCAAAAGTTATCGACAAAATCCAATTTGGAATATTATCTCCTGATGATATACGAAAGATGTCAGTATTAAGAGTAATTACGGCCGATACTTATGATGATGATGGATATCCAATTGAAAAAGGCTTGATGGATCAGAGACTAGGTGTTATAGATCCAGGATTAAAATGTAAGACTTGTGGACAGAAGTTTGGTGATTGCCCCGGTCATTTTGGACACATAGAACTTGCAAGGCCTGTAATTCATGTTGGTCATGCTAAAGATGTTTATAAGACTCTAAAGGCGGTATGTAGGGACTGCGGTAAATTAAAATTAGATGCATCACAAAGGGAAATTTTCCAAGGGCAATTATTAAATGCAACTGATAGATTGAAAAACAGAGAAATAATTGTAAAAGAGGCAATGGACAAAGCTGCTAAAAACGTATGCCCATGGTGTGGTAGCGATAAGAGGGCAATAAAATTTGAAAAACCATACACTTTTTATGAGGAATGGGGGGAAGAGAGAAACAAATTAACTCCAATAGATGTTAGAGAACGTTTAGAAAAAATACCTGAGGAAGAATATGAACTAATTGGAGTCAACAAAGAAGTTTCAAAACCTGAATGGATGGTATTAACAGTACTACCAGTTCCGCCGGTTACAGTAAGACCTTCAATTACTCTTGAATCAAGTGTGAGAAGCGAAGATGATTTAACTCATAAACTAGTAGATATAATAAGAATTAACCAGAGACTAAGGGAAAACATTGATGCAGGAGCACCACAACTTATTGTTGAAGATTTATGGGAGCTTTTACAGTATCATGTGACAACTTATTTTAATAATAGTACTTCGGGTGTTCCTCCTGCAAGACATAGATCAGGTAGGATACTAAAAACTATTTCTCAGAGATTGTCTGGAAAAGAAGGGAGATTTAGATCTAATTTGTCTGGAAAGAGGGTGGACTTTTCTGCGAGAACTGTTGTTTCCCCTGATCCCTACATTAGTATTAATGAAGTAGGGGTACCTGATTTTGTAGCTTCAGAATTAACTGTTCCTGAAAGAGTAACAGCATACAACTTGGAAGAAATGAAAAAAATTGTTAGAAATGGACCAAATAAACATCCCGGTGCTAACTATGTTATACGAAATGATGGAAGAAGAAAAAAAATTACTGACATTACCAAAGATGATGTAGCTGAAGAGCTAGACATTGGATTTATAGTTGAAAGGCAACTAAGAGATGGGGACATTGTATTATTTAACAGACAACCTTCTCTCCACAGACTTTCTATAATGGCACATGAAGTAAAAGTAATGCCATATAAAACTTTTAGACTTAATCTATGTGTATGCCCTCCATATAATGCTGATTTTGATGGAGATGAAATGAATTTACACCTTCCTCAAACAGAAGAGGCGAGAAGTGAAGCCGGAATAATTATGAAAGTTCAAGAGAATATTATTTCGCCAAGGTATGGTGAGCCTGTAATTGGAGGTATGCAGGATTATATCTCTGGTGCTTATCTCATGACTAGAGACGGTGCAGAGTTTTCTGCTGAAGAAGTGGAAGAATGCTTTTATGAGTCGGACATACTGTCTACAAAGATTGGCATGGAAGAATTCCAAGAAAGATCAAAAACATGGACTGGCAAAAACATGTTTGAAGTCTTACTTCCTAAAGATTTGAGCGTTGAGTTTAGATCAAAGACTTGTAAAAAATGTGAAAAATGTGAATTTGCCAATTGTAAATATGACAATTATGTCGTGATTAAAGAAGGAAAGCTTCTAAAAGGAGTAATTGACGGAGCAGCATTCAAAGCTAGATCAAGCTGTAAACTATTAGATAAAATTGTAAAAGGCTATGGGTCTGATGAAGGAAGAGAGTTTTTAGATTCAGTTACAAAACTTATAATTTCTGTTATAATGAAAGTAGGCCTTACAACAGGAATCGACGATGTCGATATACCAGAAGAAGGGCTCGAAAGAATTGATGAAATATTAGAAAATGCCCACAATAAAGTTATGGAGAACATTGAAGCTTACAAAGGCGGAGAACTAGAAAAACAGCCAGGCCAAACTTTGGAAGATACTTTGGAAAACAGGATTATGGCCGAACTTGCAAAAGCGAGAGACAATGCAGGTGGGGTAGCAGAACAGTATCTTGGAATGAAAAGGCATGCTGTAATAATGGCAAAAACTGGTGCCAAAGGAAACATGTTAGATTTGACTCAGATGGCTGCATGTCTAGGTCAAATGACTGTACGAGGAAAGAGATTGCACAGAGGGTATCAAGGTAGAAGTTTACCACATTTCAAACGTGACGATCGTTCTGCAAAGGCAAGAGGATTTGTTAGTTCAAGCTATAGAGAGGGACTTTCACCAACAGAGTTCTTTTTCCATTCTATGGGGGGCAGAGAGGGGCTTGTAGACACTGCAGTTAGAACAGCGCAATCTGGCTACATGCAGAGAAGATTAATTAACGCATTACAAGATTTGAAAGTTGAGAAAGACAGAAGTGTCAGAGACAATAGCAATAATATTATCCAATTTGAATACGGCGAAGATGGAGTTGACTTATCTAGAAGTGCTTATGGAGAAGCTGTTGATATAGATTGGATAGTTCACAAAACATTGGCATTGAGGAAATCATGAGGTGGTATAATAATGTCAGATTTATCTTATATTGATTCGCAACTTGAAAAACATTCTGAAAAATTAACTAAACGTATCCTAGATCAACTAAAAGAAAAACTTTACCTAGCAAACGAAAAACATAATCTGTCAAATAAAGAAGTAGTCACTATAATTGAAGAATGCATAAAGGCTTATGAAATATCCCTTGTTGATCCTGGGGAAGCAGTTGGAACTGTTGCAGCCCAAAGCTTAGGGGAACCTGGAACTCAAATGACTTTGAACACTTTTCACTATGCTGGTGTAGCAGATATTAACGTTACCTTAGGCCTACCTAGGATTATTGAAATTGTAGATGCAAGAAAAGATCCAAACACGCCAGTCATGAGGATTTATCTTGATGAAGACATAAGGGAAAATAGGAATAAAGCTGAAGAAATAGTTAAGGAAATTGAAGGAACAACAATTGATAGTATTTCAAGAAGCTCCAAGATTGATGTTATTAACATGTCAATCGTAATTGAGCTTGATACGTATAAAATGGAAAAACAAGGACTTACGCTTGAGGACATTAAAGAAAAACTTTATAAATTAAAAAAAGTTGAGAGCATCGAAGATGAAGACAATTTTTTAACTTTAAAGGCCGGTGACGTTTCTCTCATGGAACTTAGAAAATTTTTCAATCGAGTGAAAGGTCATCAACTTAAAGGAATAAAGAACATTAAAAGAGCTTTGATAAAGAAAGAAGCAGACGAATATGTAATATACACAGAGGGATCCAATCTCGGGGAAACATTCAAAATTCCCGGAGTAGATATATCCAGATCAATATCAAATGACATAAATGAAGTGCAGAGGGTGCTTGGGATTGAAGCGGCTAGAAAGGCCATCGTCGTTGAAATAAGAAAAACTCTTGAAGAACAAGGTCTTGAAGTTGATGTTAGGCATATAATGTTACTTGCTGATTTAATGACTATGGAGGGAGAGATAAAGCAGATAGGAAGGCATGGGATAAGTGGGGAGAAGTCAAGCATTCTTGCTAGAGCATCTTTTGAAGTTACTACTAATCACCTTATGAAAGCTGCGAAATTTGGAGAAATAGATTCTTTGTCAGGAGTAACAGAGAATGTTATTATAGGGCAACCGATACCTATGGGTACTGGAAATGTTAAACTTATAATGAAAAAGTAGGAGGTTATTCAATGGACATAAATAGGGAAATTAAAAGAACAGTAGATACCGGAAAGGTAATACTTGGAACCAATAAATCCATTAATTCTCTTAAGACGGGTAATGCTAAGATGATTATCTATGCTCAGAACTGTCCCAAAAGTATAAAAGAAGATATTTTATACTACTCAAAGATATCAAACATACCCCTTTTAGAGTTTGGTGGTACGTCATTGGAGCTTGGTACAGTTTGCGGTAAACCATTTCTTGTTTCGGTAATGGTAGTCATGTCTCCCGGAGAGTCAAATATACTTTCTGGAGGTAAGGTTTATGGGAATTAAAATTTCAACTGATGAGATTAAATATATTGGGCTTTTTGAGAGCATGACTGGTGCAACTGTTAAAGATTGTATTTTTGAAGATAATAAAAATAAAATTGTGTATGTTGTCAAAGAAGGCGACATGGGCCTTGCCATTGGAAAAAATGGTACAAATGCGCAGAAAGTAAAAGAAACTCTGAATAAACCAATTGACATAATTGAATATTCAGAGGATCCTGTTAAGTTTATTAAGAATATTATTTGGCCAGTAAAAGTTAAAAGTATTCATGTTTCCGAAAGAAAAGATGGCAAAAAAATAGCCATTCTTGATATTAATAAAAAGGATAAAGGCCTTGTAATAGGAAAAGAGGGAAAAAATATAGATCGAATCAAAAACTTATTAAAGAGACACCATAATCTTGACGATATAATGATCATGTAGAGGTCGAAAATATGAGCAAACCACATGGTAGAAATGCTGCGAGAAAGATTGAAGGCATGAGAAAAAAATTTAGATGGAAAGATAAAGTTTATAAAATTAGAGAGCTTGATCTTAAAGTCAAATCTGACCCATTAGAAGGCAGTCCACAAGCTAGGGGCATTGTACTTGAAAAAGTACCGATAGAAGCAAAGCAGCCCAACTCAGCACTTAGAAAATGTATTAGAGTTCAGCTCATTAAAAATGGTAGACAAATAACTGCATTTTGTCCCGGGGATGGAGCCATTAATTTTATTGATGAGCACGATGAAGTTGTAATTGAAGGCATTGGAGGCAGACAAGGTGGATCGATGGGAGATATCCCTGGGGTTAGATTTAAAGTTATAAAAGTCAATAGAGTTTCACTTAATGAAATAGTTAAAGGGAGAAAAGAGAAACCAGTAAGGTAGATTTTATGGATATTAAAGAAAGATTTTACGTTCCCGATAATCTTAAAGTATTTGGTAAATGGGACACAGATATTGCTGTTGAGGATTTGGGGATAAAGAGCTACGTTAATCTTACTCCAGTTATTGTTCTTCATACTGCCGGAAGACACCAAAAAAGAAGATTTTGGAAAAATAGAACTAACATCGTGGAAAGATTAGGGAACAAAATGATGAGATCCGGATCAGCAGGAAGAAAAACTAGCGGGCGATTTTTGAGAAGACATGGTGGCTATACCGGTAAGAAACAAGCCACATATAGAACGCTAAAATATGCTTTTGATGATATTAATAAAAAGACAAAACAAAATCCATTGGAAGTTTTGGTTAAAGCATTAGAATATGCGGGTCCAAGAGAAGAAGTTACAACGCTCTCTTATGGAGGAATTAAATATCACCTTTCAGTGGACACAGGGTCTCAAAGAAGACTCGATATGGCACTTAAAAATATTGCACTTGGTGCAAGTATAAAAACCTTTAAAACAAAGAAAAAATTCTACGAATCTTTGGCTGAAGAAATAATTCTTGCCTCTAAGGGAGACATGGCAAGCTTTTCTGTTAACAAGAAAGAAGAAATAGAGAGGATTGCAAAATCAGCCAGATAATTAAGTTATGGTGATTCATTATGGGCAGAAAGGAAGAGATGGCAAAAAGAGTTAAGGAGTTAATGATTGATCCAACACATATTAGAAATACGGGAATAGCTGCACACATTGATCACGGTAAGACTACATTGAGTGATAATCTTCTTTCTGGTGCTGGGCTTATGTCAGAAGATCTTGCTGGAAAACAGCTAGTCTTGGACTTTGATGAGCAGGAGCAGGAAAGAGGTATTACAATCAATGCAGCTAACGTTTCAATGGTGCATAATTATAAAGGGCAGGATTATTTAGTCAACTTAATTGATACCCCTGGGCACGTTGACTTTGGAGGAGACGTCACTAGGGCGATGAGAGCTATTGACGGATGTATTATAGTAATATGTGCAGTAGAAGGAAAAATGCCACAAACAGAAACCGTTGTTAGGCAAGCTCTAAGAGAAAAAGTTAAACCAACACTCTTTATAAATAAAGTTGACAGATTAATAAGAGAACTTCAACTTTCACCAGAAGAGTTGCAGAACAGATTTGTCAAGATTATCAATGAAATAAATAAGTTAATTAAAAGTGCAGCACCTCCAGAATTTAAAGATAGTTGGCAAGTGAGCGTTACTGAGGGCAGTGTATCCTTTGGTTCAGCTTACTATAATTGGGCCATTAATGTTCCTTACATGAAAAAGACAGGCATAACATTTAAAGAAATTATAGAACATTGTTTAAATGATACACAAAAGGAGCTTTCTAAAAAATCTCCTTTACATGAGATTCTTCTTGACATGATGGTTACACATCTTCCAAATCCCTTAGTATCTCAAAAATACAGAATTCCCCAGATATGGAAGGGCGATCTTGAGAGTACAGTTGGAAAGGATATGTTAACTTGCAATCCAAAGGGTAATCTTGGAATGGTTGTTACGAAAATAGTTCAAGACCCTCATGCGGGAGAAATATGTGTGGGCAGAATTTTTTCAGGAACAATTAAAACTGGTCAAGAGGTATGGATTGTAGCCACCAAGACAAAAAGAAGAGTTCAACAAGTTGGTGTCTTTATGGGGGCTGACAGAGAAAACTTAGAGGTAGTTCCATGCGGTAACATTGTCGCTGTTACAGGTTTGAAAGAGGCTATAGCCGGAGAGACAATATGTACTGGCGAGGAGCCAATAATTCCATTTGAAGCAATAAAACATTATTCAGAACCAGTAGTCACAGTTGCAGTTGAGCCAAAAAACACTAAAGATTTAGCAAAACTAGTTGAAGTTTTGAGACAAGTATCAAAGGAAGATCCAACTTTAGTTGCAAAGATTAATGAAGATAGCGGAGAGTACTTGTTATCTGGTATGGGAGAATTACACTTGGAAGTGATTGGTCATAGAATTACCCATGATAGGGGAATCGATATCAAATTATCTCAACCAATAGTTATCTACAGAGAATCAGTTGATGGAAAATCTGAGGCGATCGAAGGTAAATCTCCAAATAAACACAACAAATTCTACATGCAAGTTGAACCACTTGAAGATAATATTTACAATGCAGTAAAAGAAGGAATAATTCCGGAAGGCAGGATTAAAGGCAAGGATTTAGGGCCACAACTTAGAGAGCTTGGAATGAGTTCTGAAGAAGTTAAGGGTATTGCAGATGTTCATAATGGAAACATATTTTTTAATATGACCAAAGGAATTGTGTATATTAATGAAGTAATTGAACTTGTTATACAGTCAATTCATGAAGTTATCGATGGAGGCCCATATTCAAGGGAACCAGTAATGAAACTTAAGATAAGCTTAATTGATTGTAAACTTCACGAAGATTCAATCCACAGAGGTCCAGCTCAAGTAATACCTGCAGTGAGGGAGGGTTTATTTGCAGCAATGCTTTATGCAAAACCTGTGATTTATGAGCCTATGCAGAAGGTAACTATCACATGCCCACAAGACTACATGGGTGCGGTAACAAGAGAAATGCAGTCTAGAAGGGGGCAGATAATAGATATCTCTCAGGAAGGAGATTCCACAACAGTCGTGTCAATTGCACCAGTTTCCCAAATGTTTGGATTCGCCGGAGACATTAGGAGTGCAACTGAAGGAAGAGCAATATGGTCAACTGAATATGCAGGATACCAAAAACTACCAGCAGAACTTCAAACACAGACAGTTGAGTCAATTAGGAAACGAAAGGGACTCAAACCTCAGCCTCCAAAACCTGAAGATTACCTTAGTATGTAAAATGGAAAAAGCTTAAAAATGAATATAATTTAGAGGATTATACCAGATATAATAAAAATACATCAAAAAAAGGAGGATATATTATGGCAACTCAAAAACCACACTTAAATGTAGCCTTTATCGGCCATGTAGACCATGGTAAATCAACATCCGTAGGTCAATTACTAGTTATGCACGGTGATATAAGATCAGATCTCGTAAAGAAGTTTGAAGTAATGGGAGAAAAAGGTAAGACGTTTAAGTTTGCTTGGGTAATGGATAATTTAAAGGAAGAGAGAGAAAGAGGAGTTACAATAGATCTTTCTCATAAAAAATTTGAAACTGACTCAAAATATATTACAATTGTAGACTGTCCAGGTCACAGAGATTTCGTTAAAAACATGATTACCGGGGCATCTCAGGCAGATGCTGCAGTTTTGGTAGTCGCAGTAAATGATGGTATCATGCCACAGACACAAGAACATGTTTTCTTATCTAGAACACTTGGTATTCAACAATTGGCGGTATTAATAAACAAGATGGATACAGTAAATTACTCTCAAGAGAAGTTTGATGCCATTAAAGCAGAAGTAGAAAAATTAATTAGAACAGTTGGATTCAAAGTTGAAGAAACAAGATTTATCCCTGCTTCAGCATTTAATGGGGACAACATTGTTACTAAATCTGACAAGACACCGTGGTATACAGGACCAACACTTTTAGAAGCTGTAGACTCATTCAAAGAACCAGATAAACCAACAGACAAACCACTTAGACTTCCAATTCAGGATGTTTACACAATCACCGGTGTTGGTACAGTCCCTGTGGGTAGGGTAGAAACTGGGGTAATGAAGAAAGGAGATACAGTTGTGTTTGAACCTGCTTCAACAGTGTTTGGAAAACAGATTGCTGGAGAAGTAAAAACAATTGAAATGCACCATGAAACTCTTGATCAAGCCTTACCTGGAGACAACGTTGGATTCAATGTTAGAGGCGTTGGAAAGAATGATATAAAGAGAGGAGATGTTTTAGGACATCCAAACAATCCACCAACAGTTGTTACTTTAAATGACTCATTTAAAGCACAGATAGTTGTTTTAAGACACCCAACTGCAATTACCGTTGGATACACACCAGTATTCCACTGCCATACTGCACAAATAGCATGTACATTTGAAAAATTGATTGCAGAACTTGATCCAAAGACTGGTAACGTAAAGACTGAAAATCCTGACTTCCTAAAGAGCGGTAGTGCTGCCATCGTTCAAGTAAAGCCAACAAAGCCTATGGTAATTGAGGAAATTAAAATATTGCCTCAGCTAGGCAGATTTGCCGTAAGGGATATGGGAGCAACAGTTGCAGCTGGAATGGTTCAGTCTATCCAGAAAGCATAAAATTAAATAATATATATTTTATTTTTATTTAAATGAGGCGATATAGTTGCAAAAAGCTAGAATCAGATTGACTGCAATGGAGACCCATAAGCTTGACGAAGTTTGTTCGCAAGTTAAGAAAATAGCGGAGCGTACAGGTGTAGACATAGCTGGACCAATACCACTACCAACAAAGAAATTAAAAGTTCCAGTAAGAAAATCAACTTCTGGGGATGGTAAAGCCACTTGGGAAAGATGGGAAATGAGAATTCATAAAAGACTCATCGAAATAGACGCTGATGAAAGAACAATGAGACAGATAATGAGGGTCAAAGTTCCAGAAAGAGTAAATATAGAAATTGAATTATTGTCTTAATCTTTATTGTATTTAAAAAATACAATACTCTTCTTTGATAAAATTGTAATATAACTAATTCTTTGTGATGCAGAATCATCGATTGCTTTATTTCTGAGTTTATGCAACTATTGTAACTATAACATAATAAAACTTAAATATTTACTGTAAATTTTTACTAGTGGAGGGAAAAATTGATCAGTTTAATAACTATAGCTGCATTAGGATTCGTTGGAATAATTGGATTTATTGCCCTAGTAGTTATAGACTCAATATTTTTATGGATTGGAACTAAAATTGCAAGAATTGACAAGGCGTCTTTTGGAAAGGCAATATTAGCTGTTATCATTATGATGGTACTTAGTGCTATTCTTGGATCTGCACTTGGTCCTTTAGGATTTATTGGTATTTTACTTAGCTTTCTCGTTACTTTATGGGTTGTAAAGACTTGGTATGATACTTCATGGGGAAAGGCTTTTTTGGCATTAATAATAGCGTTTGTTGCTTTTATAGTTCTCTCAATAACACTTCTTATAGTATTAGGGTATGGGATTTCAAACTTGGGTATTTTTTAATATTTTTTATTTATGGTGGAAATTTTATGATAACAAGGAACTGTACTATAAAGGACGTTGACAGAATAAGAAAATTTGTCAACGAATGTAAGCCGTTAGAATTGCATACTCCATTTACTTATTGGACACTGTTTAATTACTTTTCAAATCTATGTTTTTTGATAGAAGAAGATGAAAAAACAATCGGCTTTATTTCTGGCATTAAAAGCTCTATCGATAAAGATGTTGTTTATCTCTGGCAGATTGGGGTGTCTGAACATCATCGTGGAAAAAACTATGCCTCACTTTTAATTGATTATTTTGTTGAATCAGTAGCTCTTCTAAATTGTTCCAAAATTCATGTTTCCATTTCCCCTAAAAATATGTCCAGCTACAATGCCTTTTTTAAATATGCTAAAGGGAAATCTTATTCATTTACAGAGATCGGCGAAGTAAAATATCATGACCAAGTATCTAATAAAGATGAATATGAAATTTTATACCAGATTAGACTCTAACTGCCCACAAATTTTATAAACTAACTAATCTGATGGAACTTTAAGCCGAGGTCGCATAGCTAGGATTAGTGCGCCGGACTTGAGATCCGGTTTCCCTTCGGGATGCGGGAGTTCAAATCTCCCCCTCGGCGCTTCTTTCTTGTTTCGTCGTGAGATTCTAAATGGACTTATAGTAAACTTAATAAACATTTCCTCTTTCTTGCATAAGATAGTTATGGATATTCTCAATAATGTTAAATGGCCTGAAGGGGTAAAAGAAGC
>JAAZKM010000116.1 GCA_012799835.1 Candidatus Methanofastidiosia archaeon | reverse complement strand
GAAGGGTACAATGCCCCTGCTGCAATAGGTATAAGTGTGGTATTATAAGCAAATGCCCAGAATATGTTTTGCTTTATTCTTTGCATAACTTTTTTGCTTAATTTTATTGCTGAAACTACATCTTTTATGTCGCTTTTTACAAGTACTATATCTCCACTTTCTATTGCAACATCCGTACCGCTTCCAATTGCAATTCCCACATCTGCTTGGGCAAGGGCAGGAGCATCGTTTATTCCATCCCCCACAAAAGCAACAACTTCCCCCTTTTTCTGAAGTTTCTTTACTTCATTTGCCTTGTCTTCGGGTAACACTTCAGCAAGAACATTCTTTATATTCAAGATATTTGCAATAGCCGAAGCTGTTCGTTTATTATCTCCTGTGATCATATAGACTTTAAGACCATTATTCATCAATTCTTTAATTGAGTCTTTAGAAGTTTCCTTTAAGGTATCTGAAATTCCTATAATTCCTGAAAATTTTTTATCTATGGCTATCAAAACTGCAGTTTTTCCCTCATTTTCTAATTTGGTAATTTGTAATTCTTTATCTTTTGATATATCGATTTTTTTTTCATTAATTAACGTTCTGTTACCAATAATTACTTCTTTTCCAGAAAAATTGGCCTTAACACCTTTTCCCCCAAATGTATCAAATTTTGTAGTTTTTACAAGTCTTGTTCCAAACTCTTCTGATTTTTTGACGATGGCATTTGCAAGCGGATGATCAGAATTCTTTTCAACACTGCCTGCAATTTTAACAAGTTCTTCTTCTGAAATATCAAATGAAATAATATCTGTAACTTCAGGCATTCCCTTTGTCAATGTACCAGTTTTATCAAATAATACTGCCGTTAATTTTTCAGATATCTGAAGGGCGTCACCATTTTTTATAAGAATTCCAAGGTCTGCACCCTTTCCGATTCCTACAGTAACTGCAGTTGGTGTTGCGAGACCTAATGCACATGGACACGCTATGACAAGAATAGATATCAAACTAGTAATTGCAAAAAGAAAAGTACTCTTAAATATGAAGTACCAAACAACGAAGGAAGTAATGGCAATTGTCAACACTGTGGGAATAAAATAGCTCACTGCTTTGTCTGCTATCTTCTGGATTTCAGGTTTTGATCCTTGAGCTTCTTCTACTAACTTAATGATTTGTGATAAAACTGTATCTTTACCTATTTTTGTAGCTCTAAAATTAAGTATACTGTTCTTATTTATTGTAGCTCCAATTACTTTACTTCCTTTTTCTTTAAGAACAGGTATAGGTTCTCCTGAAATCATTGACTCATCAACGTAACTCTGCCCAGAAATTACCTCTCCATCTACAGGAATTTTCTCTCCGGGCTTAACAATGACGATGTCCCCCACAATAACATCTTCAATGGGTATATTTATTTCTTCTCCGTCACGTATTATAGTTGCACTCTTTGCTTGAAGCCCCATCAGTCTTTTTATTGACTCAGATGTTTTCCCTTTAGCCCTCTCTTCAAGAAATCTACCAAAGGTAAGAAATGTTGCAAGCATTACAGCCGCTTCATAAAATATGAATTCGTTACCCAATAAAATATTGAAAGTTCCAAGAATACTTGAAAAAAAAGCTACTCCTATTCCCATAGAGTACATAACATCCATATTCAAAGTCTTATTTTTCAACGACCTATACGCAGCATTAAATATCGGAAAACTTAAGTATAAAAATGCTGGAAGTGCAATCAAAAGCATTAGAAATGGCATAGATATCGGAAGCATTGTCATTGGGACATACATAAGCCCCATCAATATAGCAGAATCTATGGCCCCCACAATTATCCTGATTTTTTTCTTTCTTTGATTTTCATCTCTTTTTAAATCTTCGACAATTTCTCCTTCAATTCCAAGATATTGATAACCAGATTCTTCGATACTCTTTTTCATTTCTGCGATTGAAACTATTTTTGGATTGTAAGTTACATATACTTTTTCAGAAGAAACATTCACATTTACTTCGATTACCCCTTCCATTTTTGATAATGCACTTTCAATAGCATTGGCACACATTACACATGTCATACCACCAACTTTTAATATCGCCTTTTCATTTATTACATCATAACCAGCGTCTTTTACTGCATTATCGAGATCATTTATCTTAAGTTTACTTGAATCATATTCCACCGAAGCTGTTTCTTTGGCTAAATTGACTTCAGCTTTACTAACTCCTTCTAAATTTAAAAGTGATTTTTCTATAGTTGAAGCGCACATTGCACAAGTCATACCTGCTACCTTAATTTCGGCCTTTTTCGTTTGTTTATTTGTCATTCTTTTCTCCTTTATTATATACGCAAGTAAATATATTTAAAACTATCTTTGAAAAATAAATTAAAATATAAAACATCTAGATTTATTGATTCTTTTTACTTTATGTTTTACTAAGTAATGTCACAGGATATTCTTTAAAAACTGCAAGATTCGATATTTCATTAAAATTTGTTTTGCCTGAATCGTATTTAACTGTGAACACATTTGGAACTTTATATTTTACTTCATGAATCCCTCTTATTGTCTTTATTTCTTCGGAAATTAGCGGAGCATGTCCTGAGCATGGAATATTAACTTTTAGAGTGATTGATTCTATTGATCCTATCGCTATTTGATTTTCGCCTGAAGATGCCGAAATGTTTGCAATTATTGGGAATATCACAAGAAACAAAGCAAGATTCACACCTATTGTAGATCCATATGTGATTGATACATACTTCCACTTTCTCTTTAATCCTTTTAATGATAACAATTCATTGTTTTTTAGGTATATAGTTACAGAAATTGTTGCAAATGCGATTGAAAGAGATATAAGTCCATAAAAAAAGTACTTACTCATCAAAAGTGGTCTAAAAAATCGCATAAGTACGGATACACCGAGGATTGATCCAATTATAAAGCCAATACAACCTATATGGGGAAATACTCCATAAGCTACTGTTTTTAAAATATTATTTTTTCTTTTAGAGCTATCGTCTGTCACATAATCTAGTTTTTCTATTTCACTTTGTATCTCTTTTATTGAAATAATTTTAGAATTATACTCTACAATTGCATTCTTACTTTCCAAATTTACTTTTATTGACTTTACCCCTTTAAGGGAGGAAATGTTTGTCTTAATTTTATTTACACAACTCTTACAGTGCATACCTTCAATCTCTATTATTTTTTTCATAACTTACCTCCTTTTTTGAGTAGTTAATAAAAAAAATAATTTAGAAACGCTTTATTATTCATTGTTTGAAACTAGTTTCAAGGCTGTTTCAATGTTTTATTATCACAACATTTGTCATGCCGTGTCTTCTTCTTTCTATCAAGCCTCTGCCTTCTAATTTATCAAAAATTCTTGATATTTTTACTTTATTATAACTAGTTTTTTCAGTTAGAGCAGATTGAAATATTGTTCCATTTGAATCTATAATGCATTCAAAAATAGTTTTTTCTTCATGATTCAATGTTTTTAAAATTTCTTCATAATAATCTTTCTTAATACAATTATCCTGAAATTTTGTTTGGGCCATATTATTTTTCTCTTTCTCAGAAAACATAACATATAATCCAATAATTATTACAAAACTCATTATAGCTATACTGACATTAGTTTGAAAATCAATAGTGCCCCACATAGGACATGTTAATCCATGCTCACATGAAGCATTTATTATTTCTGTCATTGCGGTATTAAAGGCATAAATAATATATCCCATCAATAGCGCAACAAAAATTATTAAACTTCCCACTACTTGATTTCTCATAATTTTTATTAAAAAAATTATAAATATAAATATAATTCTAAT
>JAAZKM010000115.1 GCA_012799835.1 Candidatus Methanofastidiosia archaeon | reverse complement strand
TTATGGGGCTAATTCTTTCTGAAGAAAGGGCATGGATGAAAGCACTTTATGGCGCTTGTTCTTATGTCCTTTTTTTAACCTTAATGTTAACAAAAAGCAGAGGTGCTTTATTACTTTTCCCGGTAGCTGTTATAATTTTTATGGTCTCATCTCCAAAGAAAACAAGAGTAAAGTTATTTTCTATGATATTACTTCTGGCATCTCCCGCAATAGTAATATCTCTTTATATTTCGCCATATTTATCTGCAGAAGAAACCAACCGGAATGCTTTGGCTTTTCTTGCAGCAGGAATGCTTATTACCGTACTTTTCGCCACCATTGGGGAATATCTAGGTAATTTACTTCAAAAAATTCATAAGCATGTTTATATTGGTTTGATTATTACACTGTTGATTATACTCCCATTAGCCTCAATTCATGTGATTAATGCATCTGTACCCATCGAATTGATGCATGATAATGATGAAGAAAACAGTTTTAAGTCAATCTACAGACATATATCGCTACCACCAGGTGAATATGCACTAAAATTTGAACTAGATGCAAAATCTGAAAAAGAACAGCCTTATATCTGTCATGGAAGGATTTTTTCTCAAACAAGAGAAGATGTTATCTTTGAAAGAAGTACATTGTTGATAGCCAAAAACTTTATGGAAACTTCGGGACTTATGACGGAAACCATTGAGTTTACTGTACCGGAGAATAGTGTTCTGTTAATGGTTGAATTCATAAACTACTACTCAGGGACATCTGCTACTTTAAATAATGCAGAAATAATAGACATTTCTGGTAAAACAGTCAAGAAAATAGTTTTGAAGAACAAATATAATCTAGAGACACTTATTACAAGATTTCAGAACATTACGCAGGATAGAAGTGGAATGGTTCGTTTCATTTATTATAATGATGGGATAAAGATATTTAAGGATCATTGGTTTCTAGGTGGAGGTGGCGGTGCGTGGGAATATTTATACAGACAATACCAATCATACAAATATTCAAGTTCCCAGGCTCATAATTACCCATTACAGCTTGGAATTGAAACAGGTATAATTGGCCTTATAATTTTACTTAGTCTGGTAATTATCTTCATATGGGGTTACTTGAAATATGTCAAAAAGACACAGGACAGGATATCATCAGATCTATTTATCAATGCAGCTGTGATGACAGCGATAGCTTCATTACTAATGCATGCAGTCATTGATTTTGATTTTTCCGAATCAGCTATGCTTTTGCTCTTCTGGGAACTAATAGCTTTATTCAACAGAGAAATGATAAATTCTCAGGTATTTAAAAAGAAAACAATAATTAAAGCTAAAAAAAGTTACCATAAAAATACCATAGTTGGTATCGTTTGTGTAAATGTAGTTTGTGTTATAGCACTTGGAGTTTCTGTTTGCTTTTATTCAGCATCGCTAAATGCAAAAAAAGCTTTTAGGTATATTCAACAAAGCAAATTCGAAGAAGCTATTAATTGTATAGATCTGGCAATACGTTTAGATAAATTTAACGAAAAATATGTGATTGGTTATAATCCAATCTCATCAAGATCTGATATCAAAGCCGGACTTGCTGATATTCTATTTGCTAAAGCAGATTTATTGCAGCAAAAACTAAATGATGAGAATGGAGCTTACGAAACAGAGCGACTAAAGCTGCAGCAACAATTTAGTGAAATGTATGAATTAGTTTTGAAGGTTGAAAAAGGAGCTAAAAATAATTTAACTTTATCGGCAAACCTTGCAAGCTTTTATTTTAAGATGGGAGATATCGAGAAAGGGATAGAATATCTGAATCACGCAATACAATTATTTCCTTTTGACCCTTCATTATGGTACTCAAAAACTAATATATATTTTGAACTAACTAAGTCTTATTATAACAATGCTGATGATGAAAATGCAAAAAAATACTTGGAACAAGGCTTGAATATTATAAAGGAAGCGATGGAAGTAAATAAAATGAATATGGATCCCTTTATGTTTGATGGGAAGACAGTAGAAATTTTGCAAATCATGAAATATATATATGATAACTATAATAAACCTCAAATGGTACAAGTTAATGGATTAAAACATTATACAATACCAAATTTAGACATTAATCTAGATAAGATCCCAGATCAATGGCAAAGTGGAGATTATGGATTAATAAATGTAACCGCTTCTGATCATGGGATTAATGTAAGTGTAAAAGATTCTGGCTATATATATGCTCTAAGCCCAATAAAGCTCGAAAAAGGGAAAGTATATGAAGTAGAAGTATTGCTTGATAAACCTGATATCAATTTATCATTTCAGCTTGCAGGTCTGACTAGCAATATAAACTTGCTACACAATAAAAACAACCTATATTCCAATGAGTTCCTGGTTGAAAACGTTCCCAATGGAAACGGGGATCAGTTTAGGATATTTCTAGATAAAGATTGCATTATTAAAATGATAAAGGTTACTGAAAAGGTCGAATAGATATCTTTTGCTAAGTGAGTATAAAATTATTAACAATGCTCTTGATGAGCTATTGAAGTAAAGCGAGGGAAAATTGCTTGGATAAGTTAAGGAATATACCTTTCTCTCCACCAGATATAACTGATGAAGAGATAGAAGAAGTTATTAATACTATGAAATCCGGTTGGATTACAACCGGTCCGAAAACAAAAGAGTTTGAGCGGGAGATTGCTGATTATGTAGGTGTGAAGAAGGCTGTATGTCTAAGTTCTGCTACGGCTGCTATGGAACTTACTCTTCGGATTCTAGGAATAGGACCCGGTGATGAAGTTATTACCTCAGTATATACATATACTGCTTCAGCTTCTGTTATAGACCATGTTGGTGCCAAAATAATTTTAGTTGATACTGCACCTGATTCTTTTGAGATGGATTATGATAAATTAGCAAACTCTATTACAGAAAGAACAAAGGCCATTATTCCTGTTGATATTGCTGGTAAGATGTGTGATTACAGCAAGATATATGAGGTCATTAAACGTAAGAGGGGATTATTTAGAGCAAGTAACTCTATTCAAGAATTATTCGGTAGAATTATTGTATTAGCTGATGCAGCTCATGCCTTTGGTGCTGAAAGAGAAGGTTTAAAATGCGGACAAGTTGCTGATTTTACAGCTTTTTCATTTCATGCGGTAAAAAATCTTACAACAGCTGAAGGTGGAGCAGTTGTATGGAGGAATGATTTAGGACTAAATGATGAAGAGATTTATAAGCAGTTTATGCTGTACAGTCTACATGGGCAAAACAAAGATGCTTTGGCAAAATCGAGAATTGGTGCATGGGAGTATGATATATTGTGTTTAGCTTATAAATGTAATATGACAGATATATTAGCCAGTTTTGGGCTGATACAACTACATAGGTATGAATGGTTATTGAAAAGGCGTAAAGAAATCATTAATCTATATGAAAAGAAGCTCTCCGAGTTCAATATTGATTTTTTGCAACATTATGATGAAGATTATGCATCTTCAGGTCACTTAATGCTAATAAGAATTCCTGATATTGATGAATGCCAAAGGAACTTGATAATAGAAGAAATGGCAGAAGCGGGTATAAATTGCAATGTTCATTATAAACCATTACCAATGTTAACAGCTTATAAAAAGCTAGGTTTTAACATTAAGAATTATCCTAACGCATATAATATGTATAAAAATGAAATTACTTTACCTCTTCATACACTACTTAGTAATGATGATGTAATATATGTTTGCGAGCAACTTAAAACCATTATTACGAGAATTAGAAAATAATGAGGGCAAAAATGTATAGAAAATATATAAAGAGGTTTTTTGATCTAACTATTTCATTGATAGTTTTTCCGATTTGGCTTGTTATTTTATTAATACTCGGACCCATAATTTACTTTCAAGACAGAGGTACCATATTTTATAATGCATTTCGACTTGGTAAAGGTGGTAAAATATATAAAATGTACAAATTCCGTTCAATGAAAATGAATGCTCCGGATATCAGGAATGAGGATGGTTCAACATTTAATTCTGAAAAGGATCCCAGATTGACTAAAATAGGAAATTTCATACGTAAAACAAGTCTTGATGAAACACCACAAATATTAAATGTTATAAAAGGTGATATGAGTATTATTGGCCCGAGACCAGATTTACCGGAACAATTATCTCTATACGAAGGTAATGAAGTTCGTAAATTAGAAGTTAGGCCAGGTATAACAGGTTTAAGTCAGGCATATTATCGAAACACAATTCCATGGAAACAGCGTATTCAACATGATATTCAATATATTGACAATATATCATTTTGGTTGGATGTAAAAATACTGTTTAGAACGATATTATCTGTTTTAAAACGTGAAGCAGTTTATATACAAAGCAATAATGATGAATTACCCGGATAAGTTTATTTAACAAGGTGGTTATTTTGAATAAGATATCAGGTATTGATGTTACATTTAGTGCCCTGAAATGGGATACTAATTTCTTTAAGGTTAGTTGTGCAAAAGTTGTGCTGCGTAAACCTGTAAGTGAAGATACATGGAATGAACTAAAGAAAAAGTTTGCAGATTATCAGTTCGTTTCAATTGAAAACCGTAATTCAGAACCTAAGAACGCACAGTTAATAGGAAAGGATACACACGCTTTTTTAGCAGATGTAAATATTCAATTATCAAAAAAAGTAAGCAGAAAAAGCTCATTACTTGAAAACATTCAGATTTATCAGGCATTAGAATACAACGAAGAAGTTCTTGAGCTCGGAAAATTTCATTTTTATAAATTCATCGAAGATCCTGAGTTGGCAAAAAGAGGCGGAGAGCAGGTTTACCGCCAATGGATGATTAACTCATTTGGTAAAAAGGACAAGTATTATGCATTATTTTTTAATGAGAAAAATAGAATAGATGGATTTCTGTTATTTTCTTTCAGAGATTCCCTATGCTTAATTGAGTTAATTGCCGTTTCTGGTGCTTCATCAAATAGAGGCATTGGTTCAAATTTGATAAATGCGGTGGAATTCAAAGCATATCAGGATCATTGTGATGAAATACAGGTTGGAACTCAAGTGAGAAATCATATAGCGATTAATTTCTATCATAAAGTCGGATTTAAACAGACAGGATGTCATCAAATATACCATTTATGGCAGTTATCAAAGAAAGGAGATCAGGAAGCAATTTGAAATTATTGTATATAGCTACTTCTTTTCCTGAGCCTCATAAAGGGGATACGATTTATACTGATCTTGCTGAAGCATTAAGAGAAGCAGGTCATAAAATAGTTGTAGTTGTTTCTGAACAGAGCAAAAACAAAAAAAGAACCGAAATCAAAGAAGAACGTGGCTTTAAGGTGCTTAGAGTTGTAACAGGAAATTACTATGATGTCGGATTTATTGAAAAAGGAATAACTACACTGAAAATACCAATATTAATGCTGTTAAATATACGAAAATATTTAAAAAATGATAAGTTTGATTTGATCTTGTTTGAGTCACCACCTATTACATTAGCGGGATTGGTTGCGTGGGCGAAAAAAATATTTTTATGTCCTGCATATCTGATGCTAAAAGATATATTTCCTCAAAATTCTGTTGACCTTAATATTATGAAAAACAGAGGTTTAATCTATAGCTATTTTGCTAAGAAAGAAAAACAACTATATCGAACAGCCGATATGATCGGATGTATGTCTGAAGCAAATAGAAAATATATAATAGATCATCATCCATGGTTGGGTGATAAAAAATTAGAAATATTCCCAAACACAAAAAAAATAATAAAAGATTACTGCGAAGAATCTCTGACCATAAGAAAGATTTATAAGATTCCAGATGATGTATGCGTTTTTCTTTTTGGTGGCAATATGGGAAGGCCACAGTACATTGACCTTCTATGTTATGCTGTGACAAAATGCGCTTCAAAAAAGGATATCTTTTTTGTTTTTATTGGAAGAGGAACTGAAAGATATAAACTTGAGCAAACAATTGCAAAAAATAACATAAAAAATGCGTTATTGCTTGAAAATTTACCAAGGAATGATTATGAGCGAATTGTAAAAGCTTGCGATATCGGCTTAATCATCCTTGATCCGAGTTTTACAATACCAAATTACCCTTCGAGAATTTTATCATATATGGAATATGCAAAACCTGTCCTAGCTGCGACGGATAAAGTATCAGATATAAAAGAACTGATTTATGACGCAAATTGTGGTGAATGGGTATGGTCTGGTAATAAAGAAGCCTTTTTAGATAAAATTATGCAAATGGCTAACCGATCCGACCTTGATATTTTGGGAAGAAACGGGCGCAATTACCTAGAAGCAAACTTACAAGTTGATCGTTCAGTACAGATTTTAGAAAGATATTACCAGAGAATAGAGGAGTGTAAGACAAATGTTTAAAGATAAGATACTTCTGATTACCGGAGGTACGGGTTCCTTCGGAAACGCAGTAATGAAAAGATTTTTGAATACTGACATAAAGGAAATTCGAATTTTTTCAAGAGATGAAAAAAAACAAGATGAAATGAGAAGACTATATAAAAATGAGAAACTAAAGTTTTATATTGGAGATGTTCGCGATATCGACAGCATTAGGAATTCGATTTTCAATGTTGATTATATATTTCATGCTGCGGCGTTAAAGCAGGTTCCATCTTGTGAATTTTTTCCTCTTGAAGCGGTTAAAACGAATATCATCGGAACAGATAATGTTTTGACAGCTGCTATTGAAGTAGGAGTAAAAAAAGTCATTTGCTTATCGACCGATAAAGCTGCTTATCCCATTAATGCCATGGGTATTTCCAAAGCTATGATGGAGAAAGTTTTTATAGCGAAATCAAAAAC
>JAAZKM010000114.1 GCA_012799835.1 Candidatus Methanofastidiosia archaeon | reverse complement strand
TTTGTTTTATCTAGTTGAATTCATTTCTAGGGATTTTTTCAGCGTAATACGTATCAATTAAAAATCATCTTCATCATACACAAAATTGTAATCATAGTCATAGTCATAATCGATATCTCCTGATCTGTCGTCTATGTTAATCTTTGCACCCATATTAAAATATTCAGGGAGCATATCTTCAAGATGATAAAGTTCCATTGTTCGCTCATCATAACCATAGTTTGAAATATACCATATGTTCCATGAATAGCTATCACACCCAATGGATCTTTCACAAACACTTCCACCCTTCGAAATTTCAAAAAACTTCTCATTAATTATGAAATCAATATATACCATTTCATGAAAATTTTCATCACCAGTCCTACATGTTATACTAAACTCTACATCTATACCACTAGTACTCTCCGGTAACCGTTCTAAAGCATATAACGCTTTTCCAAGTGCTATTATCTGAAGCGGTTTTATTCTTGGACACCTTATTAACCGACGAGCAGTATTCATGGCAACCAAAATAGCACAGTAATCTTCGTCCTGTAAATCGAATTTATTATTTTCACACAACCAAAATACCCCCTTCTTGCATAATACTTTAGTTCCTTGACCTTGAAACACCCTAGTAGGCACCCCCTAAAGGGGACATCCTAAACCAGTTAATACTTTGTTCTAAGAAAAGTGGGAGAATGACAGATAGTGCCAAGAATCCAGCAACATGAGTTGTGCCCCTTATTCTTCTATCGTTCCATTATTAATAAACCCCATTATGATATATAGCTCCATAAATGCGCCATAATTTCTAGGCAAACCAGGAAGACAGTTCCCATAATTTTTAAATCAGGGAGACTGTCCTTTTAGTTTTATGAATTATATTATAGTTAGGTATTAATCACCCCAAATGGAAATGGCCTTGTCAGACAAATACGTTGCCCTTTCCTGAATAGTGTCTTCGTCCCAATGGGAATAATCTAAATAATCACCTATGGTCTCAATACCCTCAGCATATTTTTTTAATCCCGCTCTATTCTCGTTCCCCTGAAGTTTTTCCGTCCATTCAGAGTCTCTGATAGAAGCATTGAGCGACTGCGTTATTATTGCCAAATTTCCTAGAGTCAGTAGTTTGCTATTTCTCTCTTCCGGTGTATATGGTGGACTAGGCATGTCCCAATAGTTTTCCCATTTCTTTGGCATTAAATGTTCCAGGCTATATTTATCAAACCCTAAGAGCTGTGTAGCATGCTTTGAACAATCCCTAATTTTTGCTTCAATCAAATATATTATGCCCTTTGCCTGTTTGTTGATAAGCTTTGACTTGTTGAAACCCTCAACCATTTCTTGTATAGACGGTAGACGGTTTATTTTTTCGCTTTGTGTAGCAATATAGTCAAGGAACTGTTCCTTTGTTAAAATATCGTTGTAAATTAACCTTTCTGAAAAAAGTTGATTATAATTTTGGGCGGTAGATCTTACAACCATTCTCCTCATTATGTAGCTCTCAATGGTTCCATATAATTCATTTTTAGCATCAATGTCATCTTGATTTTTTTCAACATATAAAATATAAGGAATAAGTGTACTGGTATCGAGCCCAAATATCAAAAGGTTAATTCTTTCTATTCCAAATTGTTGGGGAACAGACTGATTAATTATTTCCGGATTAAAAACCTGTCTAAATAGTGTTGCATATGCCCTTACCTCATCAACAAGGGCCTGTTTATCATTATCATAATATTCTACAATAAATTTTTTATACGACTCAAACAATTTTTCCACACGTGAAAATTGTTTTTTACTTTCCGATTTGATCCGCAAACTATCATCCTGAATTTTTATTTGAAGAAATGCATGAAAAAACAAATCAATACATGTTCTGTGTATTCTGCCGGCAGTTATTTCCCTATCCCAATATTCCTTAGCTTCCTCATCGAACTCAAAAACATTTTTCCAATTTAATTCATAAAATTCAATATCGTTGCGATTAAAGAAAAAGTTTTTTAATAATTCTGCTGTGGTAAGTTTCACCCCAAGCGAATTTATCGTATCGAATATTTGTTGTTCATCTTCATTTTCAATGAAATCTATTCCAACAAATTCAATATTTTCTATCAATTTATAAAAATCCAATTTGTTTGGATTGATATTATCCTTAAAAAATTTATAAGCCCCTAGAATATTGTTTTCCCCGGGAATGTCTTTCAAATCATCTAGTTCCATTATAGTATTAAAACTTTCAAGATCATTGTGGTTATGACGCAAAGCAATTTCGTTCGTTTTCATAAGCCGGAACCGAATAAAATCACTGGATGACCCATTCATCAAACTCAACACCTTAAAAAATAGGTTAATGGTGGTTAAACGCTGTTGACCGTCTATCACTGTCCTAATGTCCCCACAATCCTGTTCAGCAAAGGTGGGACGCTGCTTGAGAATTATGGTACCCATAAAAAATGGTTCCGGTTTAAGGGCCAAATTTTCCATGTCATCCAAAAAACGCTGCCACTGTTCCTCCTCCCAAACATAAGAACGTTGAAAAAAGGGTATTTCTAAAATCCGGCTCATATTAAAAATATCGCTTATTTTTCGACTATCTGCTTTCAAGGCAATCTCTCCTTCCCCATAATCACTATGTCCATTACTACGAGGGTCTACCGTTTATATTGTATCAAAAAATTACTTGCCTGTACATATTCTAACTAGTTAGAGCAATGTTGTATATCATAAATTTGTTTCGAGCTATCCTAAAAATACCATAGGGATAAATGCCTCGGCTTGTTATCTAACACTGAACTAGATAATAAAAACAAATCCCTAGCCCATCATCTAGTATCAATACAGAGTTGTATAAAAACCACGAAATCCGTTCTTATAATCTTCACAGAATAAATATATAACTATCTATTTTAATCTTTTGACATATATTGTGTCAGCTATCCCATCTATCTGCATTTTATAACCGATGCCAGATTTATATATTGTAACTTTGGGAGAATATTTATAGGAATATTTATCTCCCGACACCAAAAAAATCTACTTTTTGTATATATCTACCGGTTTTTTAAATACAGCTGCTAATACAATAGAGCCTAGACCCGTAACTGTGCCTCCTGCAATTTTCAAAAATTTGTTTCTCTTCTCCCTTCTAATCTGCCTGCAATATTCACAATATTTTCCATTAACTACAGGGTTATTACAGTTTCTATTCTTGCATTTTAAAGAATTTTCGTTAATCATTAATTTTATCCTCCATACCAATAATTTTAGTCTTATTTTTATCTTCGATAAAGGCCACACAACTATTAACTAAATTTGTAGGCATCACGTGAAACCCCTGGGGAACTGATTTGCTATTTCCTGAGGAACAGATTAAATTCCAAGCACTGTGGTTTTTCCCCTCATATTCAATTTCTTTTAGCAAAACTTGTTTTATAAAGGTCTCATGTTCTTTAACTACTGAGAGTTGTGCATCATGCTCGCCAAGGGTTTGATATGAATATAAAGAAATTTGAACTGCATTATTCATCGCAATAATTGCTGTATTTATATCGAATACAATCCTTTCCATGTCTTTTGATTTAAGAGCCTTTTCACCCCCCAGTAAAATAATGTCGGATTTAATTTGAAATGCAAGCTCTGCACGAGCAGAGTTAGCTCCATGAATTGCTTGCAAAAGCATTTGTTGCTGTAAAGTCTTGTCTGATATAGCAAGTGCCTGCAAAAAAGAACTTCTACTACCCAAAAGTTTAGCAATACGGTCATCACGTTGCCCCTGTATTATCCTCTCAAAATTAAATTTACAGGCTTCTGAAATTTCCTTAAGCCCATCTGAAATTTTATTTAACTGGCCCTGCATAGAGAGGCACTGCATTGCTCCGGTGATATCTGTAGGCATTTTCCTAGTGCTTAAGGGTATGTCTTTAATTTTTTTGCTCTTCCCATATTCCTTTCCGTTAATTACAATTCCCTTAACCGCAGTCCTAATCTGAAGATAGAAAGTATCCTTGGAATTTTTGAGTGGAATTATTTCTGCCTTCCCTTCCTGCAACAGCTTTTTTATTTCATCTGTAAGCATGTCTAATCTTGGTATGTATTCTATCCTGTCTTGCAAACTGTCAACAGTCTTTTGTATTGCAGGAGAAGAGTTAACATATTGTTCAATTTTTCTTATTAAATTTTCGGAAGTTCGTCTCTGTATTGCGGGTGTCAAAGTAAATATAGCATTTTCATAGGAATATAAGTTTTCGTCCAACACATCCCTGTCAAGTAAATCTTTTGTTACTATTGAAAATCGATCATCCATTTTTAACTCCTTTGCTCGGTTATTTTTATCCCTATTTTTTATAATCTCATCTAAAAATACAACTTATTATTTTTCACGCCAATATATTTGATTTCGACAAATTACTTAATTTTCCCTTTATCTTTCATTCAACATAAAACGACAAAATGTGAATGAAAGGACCGAATTTGAATTACTTGCTTCTCGAAAATTGGATTATTTTATAAGACATAATATAATTAATATAGAAAACAAAAAATATAATCCAGCAGAATTAAACTCTAAAAAAACAAATCTAAGGACCGAGTTTAACCCACTAGATTAGTTATCATCAGAACCCATTAAAAGCAAAACTAGTACAAACATTAATCAATTG
>JAAZKM010000113.1 GCA_012799835.1 Candidatus Methanofastidiosia archaeon | reverse complement strand
CTGAAGTGACCTGATTAGCTTCAATAAAATTTCCACCCACTTTGTGAATAAATATGGCGTCGCTTGTATTATTGAATACAACTTGAAATTTTTGTTCACTTTCTTCTAACATTTGATATAAATATTTCATATCCAGTATGTGCCCTAATTTTTCTGCAATTGTAGAAATTAGTTTTTTTTCTGATAGGGAGAAAGGCCCAATCTCTCTAAAAGACCTTTCTTCAATATAATAAATCTCAAGTTGTCCCATTTTATTATTATAATATTTTATCGGGGAACTTAATTTCCATTTTGTTTCTGAAAATTTTGTTGATTTGAATTCTTGATCCTCAAGTTTGATTCTTACACATGTGATTTCAGGATGGCTCCATCCAAGGGGAATTATTTGTATAACTTTTTGGAATAACTCTTCAACAGAGACATTAGGGGCCCCAATAATTTTCATAATACCATATAAACAATTAATTTCTTTTATACACTCTTTAAGATTATAAAAAATAGTATCTTTTTCTTTTTCAGTATTACCTGTTTTTGAATATTCTAAATTAAACTCTTTAATAATTTTTTCTTCTGATTTAGTCCTGTGAGATTCCATTTAATCACTTTATTAATGAATGATTGGTATTAATTCATAATTGTTAAGTTTATAGTTAATATGTTAAACAACTTTAAAAGGATTTATATTAAATTAGGCTATAATTTAAGTATTACTTATATTAGTAATAACATAAGATATGAGATTACTCTAGTAATAGTAAACAGAAACTGGTAAAACACATGTCTTCATTTTGAACTACTCTAAGCTCATAACCTGCTTTTTTTGCTGTCTTATATACATCTATGCCAGCACTTTCCATTGAGGGCCTAGCAATCATATTATTTATGCATTTTTTTTTATCAAATACCGTACTTTTTTCAATAGTTTCTGCAAGACAAGTATCACAAAGTCTACATGCACCAGCATTGTATGCAAATGCTTTATAAAATCCTTCTAAAAAAGCTTCACGTTCAAGTTGAGACATTAGCTTTTGTATACCCCTCCACTGCATCCTCTCAGTCAAATCTTTAAATTGAATGAGCATGGCAGTATTATATTCTTTTAGAATTTTTTTTGTTTCTTTTACAGAGTGAATGTATGGTGGGCATGTAAAACGTTTAGCATAAAATCTACAGCCAAATTCACATTTCTGCCTTACCCATTCGTTGACATATATATCTTCTGTAGATATGATTTTAACGGAGGTAGCTCCCCCATTCATTGCCATGTCAATTAATTTTTTGTAAGGTTCTTCCAACTAAATCCCATAATTAGCATACTTTTTATATTTAAATGTCTTTTTAAGTATGAAAAGATATCCAGTAACTATAAAAACATATATAATAATTTTAAAATGGTGATTGCATGGAAATACCACAAAATATAATAGATTTGATTCAAAAACAGCATTTAGTTTTTGTTTCCACATCAGATGAAAATGGAATTCCAAACGTATCCCCTAAAGGCAGCATATCAATAATTGATAAGAATAGATTAGTATTTGCTGAGATTGCATCTCCCCATACTATATCCAATCTTAAGAAAAATCCAAATATTTCATTATATGTTCTAGATCGAGAAAACAATAAAGGAGCACAGATAAAGGGAAAGGCATCCTTAATGAATTCTGGCCCCATATTTGAAAACGTATCTAAAACATTAAAAGAGAAAATGCCACATTTACCCCCAGCAAATTATGTAGTGGTGATAAATGTTATGGAGATTTTTCCCTATAAAATTTAATATATTTTTTATTTCATTATTCACGAAATAATCGATTCATCAGACATTAAATGACTCATTCCCACTACTTTTTCTAATGATATAACAAATCCTATCCCCATACCTGGTTTATCCAACTCGCCTGCCTTTTTAATGGCTTTTAAAATATCATCAGTTTGTTTTTTACTCACTACGGTCAATATTATTTCTTTTTCTGGTTCTATAGGTATTCCCAATATTTTCTTTTTTTCATGGATTCCTGTACCTCTTCCAAATAGTACCGTTCCTCCTTTAGCTCCAGCTTTGATTGAAGCTTGAATTATCTGTTCAGAAATCCTTTTTTCACTATAGTTACTATAAGATCAAATTCTTTTGTTTTTTCACTCACTTGTTAAACCTCCCCTATAACGAATAATTAATCCAAATATCATTAAAGGTATCATGGGGGCCAATGCTATAAGTGATATCAGGCCAAATCCATCAATTAACGGATTTCTTCCCTCTATAACAGAGGATGCACCTAAAGATAATGCCATTAAAAAAGTAACAGCCATGGGGCCTGTTACTACGCAGCCAGAGTCAAAGGCAATGGCTAAATACTCTTTGTCAGAAATTAAAGAAAGTAAAATCACAATGCTGTAACCTATTAAGATTATTGTAATTAAGGCTATGCCATATACCAGTTTAATCATAGCAAGAGATACAAAGAATGCTACGCTGATTGATAAGATCTTCTTGACCATACCACTTCTTAAAAACCCGCTAGATGCTTTTTCAATCTGATCGCAAATGATTATTACTCCAGGGTCTGCATATGTAATTAATAAACCCATTAGAAATCCTAAAGGTATCAACAACCAATTAGATTTAAGATTACCAAAATAAATTCCTATACTATTACCCGCAGGTAGAAATCCAATATCAATTCCTTGAAAAAAAAGAATCATTCCCACAAAGGTGAGAAAAATCCCTTTAAGAAGATTTTTTGTATACTGTTTAGGCAGCTTAAGTAAGTATCTTTGGAGGATTAAAAATAAAAAGGACAGTGGCAATAATACTATAATTACTTCTAATATTATTTTTTTAAGATTTTCAATAAAGCCTATCAAGCGTATAATACCCCCAATACCATTATACTAATAATAGGTCCCATTGAAGAAAGCCCTACAAGTCCAAATCCATCCGAAAGTGCTGATTTTCCACCCAGCACTGAACTTACCCCTATCCCTATAGATAAAATTATTGGCACTGTAACTAATCCAGTTGTAACTCCCCCTGCATCAAAGGCCACAGCTACAAAAGAAGGGGAAGTTAAAAAAGATAAAGAAATTATGAAGATATACCCTATTGTAAATAAATATGCATAGTTTATTCCGTATATAATTCTCAATACAGCTAATGATAAAAAAGCCCCCATTCCAACGCCAATTGAGAGAAACAAAATAGCTTGAGGAATGCTGCTTCCAGACACGTAGTCTACTCGATTAATTAATACCCTGACTCCTGGCTCTGCTATTGTAGCAATAACACCAATTACAAAAGTTAATATCGCTATAAAAACTAAAGAGGTTTTCATAGGTAGCTCTGATCCAATGGCTTCCCCAAAAGGCAAAAATCCTAGATTAATGCCAAGAAGAAACAAGGTGATCCCAATAATAACCATTATTGATCCGACAATAAAGCGTGGTATTTCTGATTTTGATATAAAAGATAAAAAAAAGAGGACTACAATCGATACCGGACTAACTGATTGAATTACGTTTAATAGTTCCTTTTTAATGGTGTCCATCATTATGCTCCCTAATCGCTCTATTCCACTTCATTTATAAAACTTCTTGCTATTTTTTAATTTTTAACTATTTTTAAGAAAAATACTAATATTCAATTCTGTTTATTTTGATTATTTTATTAAATAAAAGAAGTAATGATGTTAATATATGTAATTGAATTAAATTATTTTTTTATTTAATTTAACATGTTCACATTCCAGCAATCTTTCAAAATTTTATATTACCTAATATCAAGAAATAATCCATCAAGTTGTTTTTTGGAAACGATATAACAATGATTAATGTCTATCAATATATCTAAAAATTAGCATTCTCATTGTTTTCATTATTAAACTAAAACAGTGACTTATTTAAGATTATATGATTTATTTTCAGATAAATAGTTTAATTTTATGCCATTAGTTATACTAAAGACTATCAAATATTAGTGCCTACTAAACATAAAATCTTAATTTTTCTGAATGGTTACTCAATTAGATATTTAAAAAGTCATAAAACTTTTAAAATCATTATTTTCTTAAAGTATTATGGCAACTTTAAATCATATAGCCCTACTTGTTTCAAATCTTGAAACATCAAAAAAATTTTATAAGGAAACATTAGAATTAGACGTTACTTTTGAACAACCGATAAGTGGCGAACAGTTCGAAAAGGTAACAGGTATAGATGAATTCGATGTTGTATTTGCAGTATTATCTGATAAAAAATCAAAGGTGAATATAGAACTAGTTGAATTTAAAAATGGTCTTATGGAAAGCCCTTCAATATTTAATCATTTTGCATTTGAAGTTGAAGATGTTGATGCATTATACCGAAAATTAACAAATAATTGCATAGAGACAATTTCTGAACCAGTAACACTATCACACGTCCATCCAAAAATAAATGGTAAGAGATTTTTTTATTTTTATGATCCAGATGGAAATATAATAGAAGTATTCAATAAAAAGGAAGGATTGTATTCTGAATAAAAATAAAATATATTTTATTTATTCAGGCATATATGTAAATCTTATACCCATACCTTCCTTGACCTTATATCTTATGTTCATTCCTATAATTAATGCAGTAATAGGCTCAATTAATCTTGCATTTTGAAGTGGCCCCCCATCTATTGCTCTAATGCCTGGTATATCCTTTGCAAGTTCCATTATATTTTTTCTTCCCTCCTTTGAACCACCGCACACAATTACATCAGAATTAACATCATTTTCAAGATTTGATAGTCTTTCAGCACTTATATTTTGAAATGCACCGATGACCTGAACATTATTTGGAACTAAGCTTTGAATTACTTCAGCAGCACTTCCTTCCCATGGAATTACCAAAGTAGTAGCTTTTCCACCAACAGCAGTTGAAAGAGGAACAACTACTGAAACAATTATTTTCCCTTCAGTAAGGGCTTCTTTAATAGATGCAATTGTTGGAATCAGATGGGAATAAGGAACACTTATCACAATTATATCTGCTTTTTTTGCAGCCTCTAAGTTATCAAATCCCGATATCTTCGCTTCAGGAACTCTTTCTTTAATAGATTGAATATCAGATTTCTCAATTTCTAATAGAGTACATGCAGCATCAATGCAAATGGTTTTTAAATTATCGGCACATATACAAGCTTTACTTTCCTCTCTAGATCCAATAAAGATTTCATGGCCAACTCTAGCCCACCTTAATGCAAGCCCTGTACCTTGTCCCCCAGTTCCCCCAATAATGGCAATTTTTTTCATTTAAATCAACTAGAAAGAAGGTAATTTTTAAATATAAAAAGTTTTTGAGAGAAAATCTTCTCTATAATAAAAGTTAGAAAAAAAGTATTAAAAAAGAATAAGAAAAAATAAAATAATTTACTTGTATTTCTTGTGTTCTTCTTCTCTAATTTGTTGCCACTTTTTGCCTTTCCTTATACCTTCAAAGACAGGCTCAGCATCACCTGGTCCTTTACAGTATATGGCATAATCCATTGTTTCTGCATATGCTGGATCGACTGCCCCACCTGCTGCTATGAATGGTATCTCTAAGCCTTCTTTTTTCAAAAGTTCTATGACTTTTGGAAATGCAGTTCTTGTTGTTGTCATCAAGGCAGTTCCGGATACAATATCAGGCCTTTCCTTCTTTGCAGCCTCGACTACTTTTTCGGGGTCAACACTTGCACCAAGATCAGTTACCTGATATCCTTTTGCAGTTAGAATTGACTTTACTATATCCTTTCCAATAGCATGAACGTCACCAAAAGCAACGTGCATGATAATCTTGCCCTTTGGTTTAACGTCTCCCATTGCGCTCTGACAGTGACTGATACCTTTTTTCATTGCATTGGCAGCAAGTAATATTTCAGGAACGAATGCGTATCCGCCGTCATACATTTCAGCTACACCAATTGCACCTGGTAACAAAGCTTCTTCGACAATGTCTATCGGCTTCAAACCCTTATCTAGTGCTTTTACTACTAATTTTTCAGTTGTTACATCATCACCGATCATGACTGCATGAGTTATTTCAGAGAACTCAGGATTAGATGGAGTGTATTTCTTTATAATTTCTTCTTTACTTAGTAAAACAACTTTTCTTTTTACTTTCTTTGGTTCGGCAGCTTCTACCATAGCCCTAATGTTAGCGTTTGGTGTAAATGGTGGCGTTCCACAAGCAGGTGACAAAATGTCACTTCCATCTGCTAAATCCCTTAATGCTTGTGTATACACATATTCAGTAGTACCTTGCATAATTACAGGAATTGTTTCTAAGCTACCTACAAGAGTAATTCTATCCCCAAGACCCATTTTAGCTTCTTTAGTAGAAGTTCCAGGGGCTTCATATGAAAAGGCATCAAATCCTGAGTGAGGAATTCTATCCATGTATCCCCTTGTATCACCACAAATATGAAGCATACCTGGGACATCTTTTAACTCTTTTGTCATCCTCTTATATCTGGGCTCTAAGAAATATTGATAATCTTTTGGATCAAGTAAGTCACCAGAAGCAGTTGGATCTGATAAATAGTATCCATCTGCACCACTCGAATCAACAGAATTTCTAATAATTTCTATACAAAGATCGGTACAAATATCAAGACAAGCCTCAAACTTTTTTTCTTCCTGTTTTGACCACATCAAAATTCTATCTACTCCCCACAAATGCCCTGCAACAGTCATTGGTCCGGTAACAGTTCTAAAGACAGGCACAAGTTGCTCATATTTCGCCGATAGAATTTTAACTGCACCTTCAATAATTGGATTCCTACCTGTTTCTAAAAAATTTTTAGGTAAATCATATTTTGTTGGATCTATTTTCTCTAATTTGTGTTCCAAAACTGACGGATGTCGTACATCGGATCCCAAATCAATTTTTGTATCTAATGTTGTAGCTTCGGACACTAGATCGTTGTGAGATATTATTAAATCAATACCCCATACTTCGTATCTCCCAGCTTGAAATTGAGCCAAAGTTTTTGGGTCTGTCTGACATGCTGGCCAAGTAACATTTGTAGATGCCATCAATTCTTTACAAAAGTTAGAAAGAGCTATAACAGAAGGTCTGTCAACACGACCTCCATGCATAGCTGACATAAATCTCCTATATGGTGTCATTTCTCTTAATGCCAAATAATCTCCTCCTTTATGTGTTCAACTGATTAAAATTAGGTTAACTAACCCGATTGGTCTTTCTAATTATTTTATAAAAGCTTTTTCATGGATGGCTAAGCCATCCATTTATTTAATCTTTGTTAATAAACGTATAAAATTTTAGGCTAAAAGAAAAATATAGAATATGTTATTGAAATATTATTTCTTTTTTGGCTTTTCAGGTTTTGAATCATTTGGTGCCGCAGCACTATACCTAAATGGTGTTGCTATTGGAAGCCCTAATTCTTTTATCAACATCATTGAAAATACATAACATTTTGAATTAATTCCGTTGATTACTTCATCAAAAAATGCAGCGTCAAGTTGTTTTTTGCCTTCCCACTGCTCTATTATCTTTTTTCTAAATTCTTCTCCTTCTTGGTAATAAATATTTCCCTTAATGCTTGAAATCCCAACTTCAGGTTCATATTTTGAAACGAAATCAAATTCAACATCTAATACGTTTAATCTTCCACTTGGGCCTGAAAGTTGCATTTCTTTAATTGATACTATATTTGGTGTTTGTGAAAAACTTACTGGTCCTTCAGGAATTTTTTCTAGTTTTTTCTTTTCAACTTCAGCTTTTGTTATATTAAAATTAATTATTGGCATATGTAACCTCCTTTTTTCTATGAAATGACTATTTGTTTTTAAAATTAACTATTATAGTTCTATATCTTATCCAGAATATCTGCCCTTGTAATTATTCCTACAACTTTTCCCATTTCTTCAATTAAAACAGCTTGGTTTTCCTTCAAAAGAGTATATACTTCAACAAAGCTCTGTTTTTTAGAAACTACTGGAAAACTTTCTTCCATAATCTCAGATACAGCGATATCGGGGCTTTCACAGATTTTCCCAATTCCAAGTTTTTTTACTAAAGATTTTTCAGAGAGACTACCAACAGGTGAACCATTTCTTAAAACAGGTAATTGGGAAATATTATATTTTGCCATTATAGCTATAGCATCACTCACTTTATCTTTTGGGTGTACATATATCACAGGAGAGACCATTACATCTTGTATTTTTTTCATCCTTGCCCGAATTTCTTCCAAAGCGTTTAAAATCTTGTTAAAAGTAGATAGTTTGGGATCAATTTGCTTGTTTTCTAATTTTGCAATATATGCCTGAGTAACCCCTGCCTTTTCCGCAAGTTCTTTTTGCGTTATTCCAAATTTTTTTCTTAATTTTTTTATTTCTCCAAGATCAATCATTAAATCTCCTAATATAACTCTTTTATAATGTTTGCAATAGAAATGTCTGAAAATTTAGAGGGTATTGAATCAGTTCCGAAAATTCTATCAATTCCCGCCATATTTAATTTTTCTTCAGCATTTGATATCATTAATAAATGAGTTGCTCCAGATAATACCTTTAAAGTTCCCTCTCTTTTAAGAACTTCACACGCTTTTGCCATAGTGCCTCCAGTCGATATGATATCGTCGACAATTGCTACATCTCTGTTCTTAGTATTAATCTCTTTTGGTTTTATTTCAACTGTATCCCCTGTTATCCTAGTTTTTTCAAGATAATCAAATTCTGCATCCATATGATTTGCAACTATTTTAGCTCTTTCAATGGAGCCTTTGTCAGGAGATACTATAACAGGTTCCTTAAGTTTCAAATCAGTCAAATAATCGGCAATTAATGGCATGGCCGATAGATTTTCCCCTTTCATAGCTTTTGTAACATTAATATTATGTATGTCCACAGTATATTTGCGCTCAATTTCAAATTGATTTATCATTTTAGCTAAAGAGATTCCCGATACAGATTCCCAGTCCTTAAATCGTTTGTCCTGTCTTGCATACGCCATATAGGGAATTAACAAATCAATTTTTATGTTTAGATCCCTTAAAGCATCAATCATAAAAAAAAGTTGCATTATATGCTCATCTTGAGGGTAGTATAAAGATTGTACAATCAGAATTTCTTTAATCTTTTTGACTTTTTCATCAAATCTAACATATCCTTCCCCGTCTGGAAATCTCTCAAAATAACAATTAATTAATTTAAAATCACTTTTTAACTTCTCTAAAGTAGTTTTTGAAGACAGCGATGTAATAAACATTAAATCACCTTTAAATTTAGTACAAATAATCATTAATATGTTTTTCTCTTAAGATAGATTTTGCTAGTTAATTGAATTCTGGTAACAAAAATATACAATATTAATAGATATCGTACTTATATTGCCATTACGATATATTTTTAAAGGTTAGAAAGCTATACCCTCTAAAGTCTTTTTAGAGGAAATATTGATGACAAGGAAAAAAACTTCTAATCATGCTACTTCAGAAAAAAAATCTAAGGTTCTAAATGAAGAATTAATAGACATTACTGAAGAGGTAAAGAAAGTTAGGGCGCAGATTAAATCTTTTTATGATGTTTCGACAACTGAAGAGATAGAAGTGCCTGAAAATCTAATTGATCAGGTAATTGGCCAAGATCATGCTGTCGAAATCATTAAAACTGCTGCAAAACAGAGGAGAAATGTACTATTAATAGGCGAACCTGGAACCGGAAAATCTATGTTGGGTCTTGCAATGGCAGAACTTCTCCCAAAAGAAGATTTAGAGGATATATTGGCATATCCAAATCCTGATGATCCGAATACACCAAGAATTAGAACAGTTCCAAGAGGGAAAGCTAGACTTATTATCGATGAGCACAAAGCTATGGCAAAAAAACAGGAAGAAAGTAAAAGAATGATACTTTTTTTTGTCATTGGAGCAATCCTTTTGATTGCATTAACTCAGGGCCAGTTGCTTTGGGGAATGTTTCTTGCAGTTATTATTTTCTTTGGAATGCAAACTTTCAGAATCAAAAATCAAGTTATGATACCAAAGATATTAGTTGATAATTCTAAGTGGGATCACGCCCCATTTTTAGATGGAACTGGTGCCCATGCAGGGGCATTGCTTGGAGATGTGAGACATGATCCTTTCCAATCAGGCGGCCTTGGTACGCCTGCACACGAAAGAGTTGAAGCAGGGATGATTCACAAAACTCACAAAGGATTACTTTTTATAGACGAGATTTCTACATTAAAAATTCAAATGCAGCAAGCTATCTTAACAGGTATGCAAGAGAAAGCATATCCAATTACTGGACAAAGTGAAATGAGTTCGGGTGCAATGGTTAGAACGGAAAAGGTTCCTTGTAACTTTGTATTAGTTGCTGCAGGAAATCTTGAAACTTTAAGAGATATGCATCCTGCACTCCGATCTAGAGTTAGAGGATATGGATACGAAGTATATATGGAAAATTCAATGCCAGCCAACGAAGAAAACATAAAGAAAATTGTTAGATTTGTTGCACAGGAAGTTAAAAAGGATGCAAAAATTCCACATTTTTCCCTTGATGCGGTAGCGGAGATTGTTCAGGAAGCTAGAAGAAGAAGTAATAGAAAAAATCATCTAACGCTAAGATTAAGAGAACTTGGAGGGATGGTAAGAGCTGCAGGCGATGTCGCATTAGCTAGGGGCGATAATATTGTTACAGTTGAGCACATTATAGAAGCGAGAAAACTTTCAAGATCACTTGAACACCAAATTGCAGATGATTATATTGATAGAAAAAAGGCATATCAAATATTTGATTCTACCGGTGCCCAAGTAGGAAAAGTCAATGGACTTGCTGTATTGGGTGAAGGAAGTGGAATTATTACCCCTATTGAGGTTGGAGTAACTCCATCATCATCAAAAAATCATGGCAACGTTATAGCAACAGGAAAACTTGGGGAAATAGCCAAAGAGTCAATTGCTATTGTTTCCTCTTTAATAAAAAGATATTCAAATAAGGATCTTTCAAATTACGATATTACTATTCAGTTCCTTCAAGCATATGAAGGTGTTGAAGGTGATAGTGCTAGTGTATCTGTTGCAACAGCAGTTATCTCTGCACTAGAAGATCTCCCAATAAGACAAGATGTTGCAATGACAGGTTCACTCTCAGTTAGGGGAGATGTCCTGCCTATTGGAGGAGTAACAGCAAAAATAGAAGCAGCACTTGAAAGTGGAATGAAAGAGGTAATCATACCTGAGTCAAATAAGGACGATGTATATCTAGAAAAATCAAGAAGAAAGGAAATAAAAATTGTTCCAGTCAGTAGATTAGAAGATATTTTAAGTTACGTATTGGTAACAAAAAAAAAATTCTGACTTTATTAAAAATTTGGCAAAATTGAAAAAATCATTAGGCTAATAGCAATGTATGTGATTAAATGTTTCATTTTATTGAGTCCTTAGGTATTGACTCCAATTGTTATATTCTAGAAAGTGACGTAACTGTACTAATTGACACTGGCACTTATAAAAATTATAGACTATATGATTATGTCGACGATAATGGATTACAAATAGACT
>JAAZKM010000112.1 GCA_012799835.1 Candidatus Methanofastidiosia archaeon | reverse complement strand
TCTTTGTTAATTATATCAACAATCATCTACATTTACAATAAATTTTACCTTTCATATTATCGCTACATCGAGCAATTACAGTTTACGCCCAATTAATCTGTCATCATAAGCATAGAGAAGAAATAGAGTTTTAACAATTCTTCAGTTAATACTACGAAATAAATCGAAATTAGTCGAAAGAAATTCAACAAAATTCTATTTATTTTTAAAAAAAATCTTTCATAATTATATCAAATATAGTAAAATAAATGCACAAATAGAAAAATTTAATATTATCCTACGATAATAGCAAACTTGTCGAAAGGCAAGGACGCAAAGCCATGGGTCTAATGTGAAATGCGATGATTGCCAGGTTGCCGAACAGTGATGAACTAATGCATTATGTATTAGTGTATTTTGGTACTTAAACTGTATGCCTTGGCATACAGTTTTTATTTTGACATCAACCGGATAGAAATTTTTATGCATGAGAAAGGAGGGATAAGCGTCGGATATAAATTGACATCCTGACTTTATCAAAAATAAAAAAAATTATTAGGAGGCGAATTATGAAAAAAGAATTGAAAAAAATTTTAGTTTTGTTGTTAGTTTCAATGTTTGTTGTTGCAAGCACAACAATTGGATTCGCAATTCCTGTTACTTCTGAAAACGCCTTGAGAATCCATGATGATGCTATAGTGATTGATACGCATAATGATACAATGACGAGAGTTATTGACAGAAATACTTGGTTGCCGGTAAATGATATTGGAAGTTTAACTTCCGGACAATTAGATATTCCAAAAATGGAAGCAGGCGGGCTAGATGTGGCCTTCTTTGGTTCATATACCGGAGGCTACACGGAAATTGGACGTGCAGGCAGCAGGTTGCTGGCACTTATTAATGCACTGCACTGGACTGAGCGTATGAATTCAGAGAAATTCGGGTTAGCAACGTCGGTAAATGAAATAGAAAAATTGGTGCATGAAGGAAAATCAGTAGGTGTTCCAACTATAGAAGGAGCTTATTCTCTTGAAGAATACAATGCCATTGAATTGCTTCATCAATATTATGACCTTGGAATCAGAGTCGTTGGATTATGTTGGAGCAATTCCAATTCACTTGGAGAAGGTGTTAATGAGAGGTATGTGGATGGCACCCCTTCAGAAGGCGGATTAACAGAACTCGGTGCTAAAGTAGTTAAAGAAATGAATAAAATGGGTATGGTAGTTGACGTATCTCATATGAATGAAGAAACATTTTGGGATGTCATAGAAGTTGCAGAGGCTCCTATTATGGCTTCACACTCAAATGTTATGGGTTTGTATTCTCATCCGAGAAACCTTACTGATGAACAAATAATTGCAATAGCAAATACAGGCGGCATTGTTCAGCAGAATTTCTATGCCGGATATTTGGGACCTACAGGTGACAGGGACCTTAAAAAATTAGTCGACCATATTGAATATGTTATTGATTTGGTAGGCATCGATCATGTCGGATTAGGTTCCGATTTTGATGGAGGAGGAATGCCGGTAGATCTGCCGAATGCATCGTTCTATTACAGAATAACCGAAGAACTTGTGGAACGTGGTTATAAAAAGTCCGAAATAGAACAAATATTGGGAAAAAATACTCTGAGGGTAATAAAGCAAGTTCAAAACTTAGCTGAAAAAAACCCTGATAATGTAGGTCAAGGATTAACAATTATCCCTGAACTTGAAATGGGAGAAGGTGTAAGCGGTAATACACCGCTATTAAAAGCTGAAGTACTAAGACTCAATGGAAGTAATATAGATGAGTCAAGCTTCAGAGTAATAGTTGACGGTATAGTTTACACACCTGAATTTAATGCTGAAACCGGAGAATTAAGTTTACAGGTTGAGGAACCTTTGGTAGAAAAATTCCATGTCGTGACTTTTGAAGCTGTAAATAACAGCGGTACAATTTCACGCGAAACCAGAATTTTCTATATTGAAGAAAATTAGCTCATAGTTTTGAAAAAAAAGGTTACTCCCTATTGAATGAATTGAAGTATATAAAATGGAAATAGCCTTGTCTATTTCCATTTTTTCTCCCGTTTGTGTCCGTGCAACTCCAAATTTGAATCTTACCGGAGCAATTTTAAGATTTTCCCTATTAATTCATATTACATAATTCTATTGCCAGTTTTTTAATGTTGTCATGTTTTATGTCTGATTTGTCAGATGTAACTTTAGAAATTTTCTTAACTATTGCCCTTTCGAAGAAGTTCATTTTCCTGAAGATAAACTCTCCTCCAAAGTGTTTAACCGATATTGCTTTTTACAAAAGCTGTTCGGGAAAGTTTTCAGCTATTTCCTTTTTAAGCTCTTCCCCTTCCTGCATGCCGCAAATGAATAATCC
>JAAZKM010000111.1 GCA_012799835.1 Candidatus Methanofastidiosia archaeon | reverse complement strand
AAGAGTTTAAGTTTATTCCTTATATAGGTTTTTGTAAATGATAAAAATAAATTTATGTCAGATTGGGAGCTATTTATACTCTGATGTTATGATCCCGTATCAATTTAACATGGATCATAAAATAGTAAAAAAATATTTTTTTAAACAAGAAATAAATAAAGAGATAATTGTATATATTTTATGACATGCATCTTTAGTCTATTAAGGAACAATGGTAGTTCCAGCCTTTCCTTTAAGTGCATTTACCGTGTTATTAAGTGATGTAATAATCGCCTTTTTTCCTTTTGCTTCCTCAATAAATCTAATACATGCAAGGACTTTCGGTCCCATACTCCCTGCAAGGAAATGCCCATCTTTAAGGTAGTTTTTAGCTTCTGCAACAGTCATTGTATTAACAGCTTTCTGTTCAGATTTACCAAAGTTCAGGTATGCTACATCCACATCAGTAAGAATTAGGAAGAAGTCCGCTTTAATTGATTCGGCAAGTCTTTCTCCAGCTTTATCTTTATCAATAACTCCATCTATCCCCATCAAAACTCCATTTTTATCCTCAACTACTGGAACACCGCCGCCTCCAGATGCAATAACAATAACTTTATTATCAACAAGCTTCTTTATTGCAACAGCCTCTGAAGGCCTTACTGGGTCAGGCGAAGGTACTACTCTTCTATAGGGCTTATCCCCTGTGGGTTTTACTTTTTTAATTACATGTCCTTTCATTTTCTTATCGATGTGATCTTTTCCAGGTTTTGGATCAATCACATAGTCATTTTCTGAAGCTATTTTCTTTGCCTCAGTTTCAGAGAAAAAATTACCAACAGGCTTTGAAGGATCTTCAAAATCAGGGTCATCTTTAGACACGACAACTTGCGTAATAATAGTGGCAACAGGTATGTCAATCTTTTCTTTTTTTAACATATTCTGAAGAGTTTGCTGGATCATATATCCTATTTGGCCTTGAGTCATGGCGCCTACAACATCCATAGGCATAGGAGGCACTATATTTGCGGCAGCATCCTGTTGTACCATTAAGTTGCCAGATTGTGGGCCGTTGCCGTGAGTTATCACCACTTTATATCCATCTTTAATTAGTTTTAAAATGGCTTCACATGCTATTTCAATGTTTCTAAATTGCTCTTTATGCGTTCCTTTTTCATCCGCTTGTTTTATGGCGTTTCCACCCAATGCAATAACTATTGTTTCTATGAAATCACCTTTTTATTTGAATATGGAAAGAATTTAAATATTTAACTAATACTTTTGTTAAATGCAGCAGCAAATCATTAGAGAATAACATCGCAATCTTGAAATGCCACCATATTGTGGGTATGATATTACTCTAAATCTTGCGATAATCTGTCCAGTTTAAGATGTTTAAAGTAAATAATGACAGTTTGAGTAATAGAAGTAAAAAATAAAGAAAAGAAGAGAATAATATTTATTCTCTTTATTAATTTTTGGAGTATTCTTCCAATCCTAGTCTCTTTAATGTTGCTTTAGTTGGGACTCCTTTTCTATCCCAGCCTCTGAGGTCATAATATTCGTCAAGCATTGCATCAAATTCCTTTTGTGTGGTATACATCCCTTTAGAAGCTCCGTCTGGAATTGGCTCATTAAGTACTCGCCAGGGTATAGTATCTCCAGTTCTAGCTTTGCCTGACTCCCTTATGGTGAAAAGTCTTTCTAAGGTGTAGAATCTTTCGGCCATTAATAAAACTTCATCCAAAGTAGTGTCCCACCCAGTTACTGCATTAATCCAATAAGAGTGTACTTTGGCAACTGATGTTCCAAATATCTTCTCTGCAAAGTGACATATGACAAGAGAATCCCCTAAGCATGTCCAATTCTGTGTGTTAAATGCATTCAAGGCCTTGCCTTCAATTGTATTTCTCTTTTCTATAGGCAATCCATATTCTATTGGCCTTGCATCATGATGGCTTCCTCCCCTTGGAGAGGTGGCATATCCAACAGACATTGTTTTTTGGGCCCTTGGAGAGTGGCCTGCTGGTTCAAGGCCTTTAGCATGGAAAGCGTATTTATATGCATCTCCGCCAAGCTTTTCTGCAATTGCCTTTGTTCCTTTACCTATTAATTCGCCAAATTCTCCACGTTTTTCACCAATTATTTTGACAATCTCAAGTAAATCCTCGCCATTGCCAAATTTGAAAGTGCGCCCACCTGTGTCTTTTTCAGTTAAAAGGCCTCTTTCCATTAGCTCCATAATCATTGAAGCAGTTACACCTGCAGAAATTGTATCCAGTCCGTACTCATCAGAAAGTCTATCAGCTGCTATTATATAATCAAGATCAGCAACTTCTGGCATACTGCCAAAGGAATATTGAGTCTCATATTCGGGACCTTCTGAAATACTATCCCATTTATTAACCTTAAAGTCTTTTGCACAATGAATGCAACAACTGAAACATGACCTATGTCTAATCAAGTGATCGGTATTGAGCAGTTCACCACTAATTTTGTCAACATGCTCAAAAGTTTCATATTGCATGTTTTTTGTTCCAAGACCACCGAATGCATTAATACTTACTGGAAGTCCTGTGGTTCCATATTTAGAAAGACCACCTAATGTTTCTTTAGCTTTTTTAGCAAAGTCGCTATAAAGCTCTTTTACCTTTGCCATGTCTGCTACTTTAACATCATTGTCCCCATAAATAGCGATTGCTTTTAGATTTTTAGACCCCCATACAGCACCATTACCGCTTCTTCCAGCAATCCTGGTATCGGTAATAATAGAGGTCATAGGCACCAATTTTTCTCCTGCTGGCCCTATACATGCAATCTTGTATTCATGCGTTAATTCTTTTTTGAGCCTGTGTTGAGTTTCAATGGTTTTTAGTCCCCAAAATCTCTCGGCCTCTCTTATTTCAATTTTTTCATTATTAATAACAATCATTACAGGTGCAGCTGCTTTACCAGTAATCACAACGGCATCATAGCCCGCATATTTCAACATTGCAGCAAAGCCACCGCCGGCACTACTGTCGGCAAGCAATCCAGTTTGAGGTGATTTAGCACCAAAGTGAGTCCTTCCAGCTCCGTGAGCTAAAGTACCGCTCAAAGGACCTGAAGCAAAAACTGAAACTGCTTCAGGAGCTAAAGGATCTGTGCCTTTTTTCAGTTTATCATAAAGATATTTAATAACAAATCCGTTGCCGCCAAGCCACTTTCTATAAAATTGCTCATTAGGAGTTTCAATTTCAGTCTTTCCAGTTGTAAGGTCTATATGTAATATTTTACCTGCATAACCAAAAACCATTTTAATCACCTACAGACAATGCATCTTTTGGGCATATTCTGACACATTCGGGGTCACCCTCACATAAGTTACACTTAATTGGAACTTTATATTCACTGTGCCAATAAATACCATCATAAGGACATGCCCTAATACATAATTTACAACCAATACATTTGTCTTCAATAAGAACAACTCTTTCTAAATCTTGATCAATTATAAGAGCTTCAGTTGGACAAGCTTCAACACATGGAGCGTCGTCACATTGAAGACAAACATTATATTTTGGGTCAACATAATCTTCCGTTTTGATTTTAATTCTGGATTTTCTTGGATTAAAAGAGCCATACCATTTAGATGAACAGTATAGTTCACATAGATTACAGCCTGCACATTTCTTTTGATCAAAAACTATATGTTTCATTAGATTACCCTCCCTAGTATTGCACATATCGATACTTATTCATATAAAAGATTTTCGGAATTAACGATATGTTTAAATAAATATAACGATATACGATATTTATGTTATTTTTTTACCAATTTTTATACATTCTTTGCAAATTTGACCTGGAGTAATGCAAGAATCACATATTATTCTACCACAAAGCCGACATACATATGGACGTAAAACATACATCCCGCAAATCATGCACATCATAATTCTTTTATGTGTATACTTCACACCCACTTGAAGTAACTATCAGACTGTTTTCAGCCTGAGACACAAGCCCCCCTTCACTATCTAATAATACATTATAAGGATAAATAACATTAGATCTAATAAGATTTCTCAGAGAGAAATTAATTTTAAGATCAGAATAATCCTTTTCTAACCATCTTTCAGCAAATGGTAAAGTTTTATAGTTCTGTTTGATGATATTTAGTAATTTTTTCGAATTAGGATCTCTCAAGGGTCTGTCTCGTATATATTTAAAGATGTAAACTTCTTCGGAATTTTTGAGTTTACCTGCCTTCGTTGAAGCAAACGGTTCAATAGCAAGAATATCGCCTTCTTTAAGTTTTGATCCAACATTGCTATTATAATTTGGAATGGTTATCCCTGAATGTAAAATGTAAGGCTTAAGCCCATGGCCAGATAGTTCTTTTATTGGATTGTAATGAAAATCTTTAATTGTGTCTTCTATTACCTTGCCTATATAGTTAGTTTTGACTCCAGGCTCAACAGCAGCGATCGCATTGCTTAAAGCCTCTTGAGTAGCCTTTATCAAATCATCGTCCTTTTCATCTACCTTGACGGTATAAGCAGTGTCTGCAATACAACCTTCGATATGACAACCTATATCGATTTTTACATAATCACCGCTTTTTAAGGCCAAATCAGTATTTAGATTTGGTGTGTAATGTGCAGCTACACTATTAATAGAAACATTGCATGGAAAGGCAGGAAAACCCCCCATTTCAACTACCCTTTTTTCAATAAATTCAACTAAATCAATCACTTTATACCCGTCGGTAACTAATTTCCTCGATTCATCTTTAACTATTTTAAGAATGCCTCCAGCGTTCCTGAAGTTATTAATAAATGTGTCATTTTCCTGCATATTAAATAAGACAATACATTAGTTTAAATTATTATTTGAGGTATACCCCCTTATTTCCATTGGAAACTAAAATTTTATTGTAAATAAAATAATAATATATAAAATTTTTAAAATCCCATTTCTTTATATTTTTTTATCTATATAAGTCTTTTGATGGTTTAGGTCACCTAACATAAAAAATTTGTTTACAATAAATATGATCTTATTTTAAACAAAAGGTATAATTTAAAACAAAGCTAAAACAACTCATATTTGATTGTTACAGTGAAAATATCCTTCCTTTCAACAAACTAAATTTTAATTAATTAAATCTGCAGTGGAAATAAAGGGGTGGGAGAAATATATAAAAAGGATGACTCCATCAAAAATAATAGAGTGATGTAATTGAATGACAAAGACAAAGAAATGCCTCTTAAATACGACGACAGTTCAAAAACAAAGAATTTCTCTGAAGTTTCTGATAAAGAAGAATTCCAATACACAATTACGTCGAATATAGAAGATCTTATTTCTAACAAACAATCATCGCTCGATGATTTATTTGATAAGCTTCTTTTATCAAATTCTATTTTTAAAAACAAGGAATTTTTAAGACATTCATATACTCCTCAAATTTTACCCCATAGAAAAAACGAAATTGAAAAATTGGCTGCAATACTGGTATCTGCAATTAAAGGAGAAACGCCATCCAATATATTTGTTTATGGTAAAACAGGTACTGGTAAAACAGTTGTAGTTAAATATGTTGGCAATGGTCTTGTAAATAAAGTTGGGGGTAAGGCCTTCTTAAAAACTTCTCCTTCAATCGATTGTAATACTGGTCTCCCGAAACCTGATCTTTCGTCTGAAGTCAAAATGGATATGCCAATAACTTTTATTTATATCAACTGTGAAGTTGTAGATACTCAATATAGATTGTTATCAAAATTAGCAGAGTACTTTGGTCAGTCAGTTCCTCTTACGGGTTGGCCTACAGATAAGATTTATGACGTTTTTTCCCAAAGCTTAGATAGTGAAAAGAAGTTAGTTATTATTATTCTTGATGAAGTTGATCAGCTCTTAAAAAAGGGAGGGGACGATGTACTTTATAATTTTACCAGAATTAATGGTGATTTGGAAAACGCTAGGGTTAGTATAATAGGTATTTCCAATGATTTGAAATTCATCGAATTTTTAGATCCTAGAGTTAAAAGCTCTCTTGGAGAGGAAGAAATAATATTTCCTCCTTATGATGCACCCCAACTAATGGATATACTTGAGGACAGATCTAAAATATCATTTAATGATTCAGTGATAAGCCCAGGAGTTATCCCCCTTTGTGCTGCTTTTGCTGCACAAGAACATGGAGATGCTAGAAGAGCCCTTGACTTACTAAGAACAGCTGGGGAAATTGCCGAAAGACAGAATGCTAAAAAAATTACTGAACCTCACGTTAGAGTTGCAAAAGATAGAATCGAGCAAGATAGGATATCTGAAGTAATAAAAACACTCCCTACACAATCAAAACTCATACTATATTCTGTCTATCTACTGGAAAAATATATGCCCGGAGAAATTATAACGGGGGATGTTTTTAACATATACAAAGATCTTAGCAATATTTTAAAACTTGACGTCCTTACTCAAAGAAGAGTATCTGATCTGATATCGGAGTTAGATATGCTTGGCATATTAAATGCAAAAGTTGTAAGCAAAGGTAGATATGGAAGAACAAGAGAAATATCTTCTGGAGTCCCACCATCTCAAATAAAATTACTTCTTGAAAATGATTTTAAAATCAAAAAAGTATCTAGCTATGTTCCACCTATTCAACATAGGCTCATATAACTTGTTTAATATTGAAAAAAGAAAAAGATAATTTATTTAACATTTACTTTTAATGCTTTATCTTTCTCTTCTGCCTTTTTCATTGATATTTCTAAAATACCATTATCAAACTTTGCTTCTGTTTCTTCAGGCTTAATCCCAGAAGGCAATGGGAAAGATCGGTAGAAACCTTGATATCTCCTTTCTTGGAAGAAATACCCCTTTTTAGGATCTTCTTCTTTACTTTCAAATTTCTTTTCAGCCTTTATTTCAATTGAATCTTCAGTTACTTTTATGTCAATGTCGTCTTTAGTTATACCCGGCATTTCAAGCTCCATTATATACTCATTTTCTGTTTCTTTCAAGTCAGTTAGCGGCCTTCTATACTTTATTACCCCTCCCTCTTTTGATTCACCAGGGATTAATAACGGTGTTCTTCTCCAAAATTCAGGAAAAGCTCTTTCAATTTCTTCTTGCATTTTTCTCATATCTTCCATAATATCAAACCATGACATAGGATACACCTCCATATTTCCTACACTATAAGTTAAGTTAACTTATAGTATATAAATCTTTCGCTAGATAAATTGTTGTAATTAAAAACATGTAAAAATGAGAATGTTTTGCACACATCCATTATTATTCAATTTGGATTGTGTGATAATTTTTTCACGGAAATAATTATATATTTATCCCGATTCTGCTTCACATGGACAAAAAATCAACTACAAAAAAGGGCCAAGCATGCTCTACAGGCGGCTGCCCTCTATGCACCAAAGAGGGTGCGGTATTAGCTTTAATAGGGATTATAGTTGCATTTCTAATGCCTGAACCTTTTGGTTTTATAGGATTTTTAATATTTGGGATATCTTACTTCTTGCCTTCAATTAAGAAGTTAAAATTAAACAATTCGGTAGAAAAATAATTTATTCCTTAATAGCCAATATTTAATCGCATAGATATCTCTAATTTTGAATATACTAATATGATTGATAACCTTTTAATATTAAATTAATATAGTCTTTCGTGGTAAAATGAGTGAAGATCTTCATAAACTTGCATTTAAATATGCCCTTATCAATGCATTTCAATTTGGAGGCACTCCCAATGCTAAGGCCGTTACAGGTAAAATAATGGCTGAGCTGCCTGAGATGAGAAAATATGCAAAAGAAGTTATATCGGCCGTTGAAGATGCCATTAATCAAATCTCTAAAATGTCTAATAATGAAATTGAAAGTAATTTAAAAAAAATTAATCCTGAATTCTTTTTTGATAAACCCAAAGAAAAAGAAGCGCCTAGGGAGCTTCCTCCGCTAGAAGGCGCAGAGATGGGTAATGTAGTTACGAGACTTCCACCAGAACCGAATGGATACCCACACATTGGTCACGGAATGTCATTCTATTTTAACTATTATTATGCTAAAAAATATGATGGTAAAGTTATATTAAGATTTGATGACACCAACCCTAAAAAGGAAAAATTAGAATATTATGATGCAATAAAACAAGATCTAAAATGGCTTAAAATTAATTGGGATGAAGAAAGGAATATGTCTGATGATATGGACCTTTATTACAAATATGCCTTAGATTTGATTAGAATTAGTAAGGCGTACATCTGTAATTGTGATGCCGAGTATGTATCTAAATTGAGATACGATTCCAAGGATTGCTCATGCATTTCTAACTCTGTCCAGGATAATCTTTCTCTTTGGAAAGAAATGGAATCTGCTGATGAAGGTAGATTTTCCCTTAGGCTCAGAGGAGACATGAGCTCAAAGAATACCGTCATGAGGGATCCCACTATGATGAGAGTTGTTGATCATCCTCATCCAATCCAAGGTGACAAATACAGAATATGGCCAGTTTACGATTTTGCATGTGCAATTGAAGACTCTGTTCTTGGTGTTACTCATGTACTAAGAAGCAATGAATTTGCTTTGAGGATAGAATTACAAGACTATATCAGGGGACTTCTTAACTTGAGAAATCCAAAGATTATTGAATATTCTAGATTTACTGTAAAGGGAGCCCCCACTTCAAAAAGGTTAATCAGACCTTTAATTGAAAAGCATCTTGTTTCAGGATGGGATGATCCAAGACTTGTTACAATTCGTGGCCTTAAGCGAAGAGGAATTACCCCCGAAGCCATCCATATGGTGGCGGAGGAAATAGGGCTATCTAAATCTGAGCCTGTAATAGACTGGTCTTTAATTGAATCCCTCAATAGGAAAGTAATCGATTCTACCTCAGATAGATATTACTTTGTATCGGACCCAAAAATCCTGGAAGTAAGCAATGCCAAATGCCAGACTATTCAGCTTAAACGACACCCTGATTATGACAGAGGTTTTAGAAATGTAGATATATCGGGAAAGTTTTTCATTTCAGGAAATGACCTTGCAGACCTATATAAAGGCCAAATAATTAGATTGAAAGATCTCTATAATATTCTTATAACTGATGTCCAGGATGATTTAGTTAAGGCAACTCGCACTGATGAAAAATCTTCTAAAGATGAACTTTTGAAAGTGAAAAAAATACAATGGGTATCTGATAAAAATGTTAAAGTATCAGTCACAGTTCCCGGGATTTTATATGAGGGTGAGGATATCAATCCAAATTCCCTCACTAAAGTCGTCGGCTATGGTGAAAAAGATATAGGACTTCTTAAAGAAGGGGAAATAGTGCAGTTTGAACGTTTTGGATTTGTCAGAGTTGATAAGATAGAACCAAACGAAGTTGCAGTTATCTTTGCCCACAAATAAGGTGAGTTATGGATTTTAAAGAGGCATCTCTTCGGGAGAGGAAGATATATTACCATGAAGAATGGAAAGAAAAGGACGTCCCTGGATTTATAGTCGAAAGAATAAAAGAAAGAGAATTCGCTTTTGATCATGATGGTAACGGATATAACGATAGGTATAAAGGATTTGACGATGTTAATCTCTTTTCTGATTTCCTGATTAAAAATTTTCCATATGCTGTTTGCACCAGTGTTTCTTACTATTCAAAACCCAAAAACAGGGAAGACTGGAAAGGGGCGGAATTAGTTTTTGATATTGATGCCAAAGATTTAATTGTTAAAACTTGTGAATGCAAGGCGGGATATGTTTGTGAAAAATGCCTCTCTGAAGCTAAAGAGATAGTATTGAAAATAAGGGATACATTAATTAGTGATTTAGGCATCAAAAGGCTGTTTTTAGTTTATTCTGGCAGGGGGTATCATCTTAGGGCAGTTGATAAGGAGATTCTCTCTCTTGAAAGAAGGTCAGAAATTTTAGAATATGTTACAGGATCCAAAAGACCCAATGAATTGTTTCTGTTTAATAGTTACCCTGCAGTTTATAGAAAAATGTTTACACTGACATTTTCAAAAATGACTGAAAAAGATTTTCCCTTTAATAAAAATATAACTGACACAATTCTCTCAGAAAAAGAAAATATAATATCCAAATTAAATAACTATCATGTGGATTTTTTAACTATTAGGGGAATTGGCGATAAAACAAAAAATGATTTTTTAAGTCTTATTGAACAAATTAACTCATCTCTAGTGGATGGCAAAGTTACCGTAGATGTCAAAAGGATATTGAGACTCCCCTCCACCTTACATTCCAAAGTTTCAATGAAATGTGTTGAAATAAAAAATATAGAAACTTTTGATCCTTTAAAACAAGCAGTTCCAAAATTTGTTCATGAAAGAAAAGATTAGACTTACCAAAAACCTTTAAAACATCTATAGTTATTGACTTCATGGTTTCTGAGGTGCCTGAAGACTATAATCCCGTATCTCTAGAACTAAAAATCCTAGAGGAATGGGAAAAAATAGACATTTATGATAAACTGAAACAGCTTAGATCTGAAGGCCCTAAATTTTACTTTTTAGATGGGCCCCCCTATATGAATGGATTGCCACATATAGGTCATGCTAGGACCAGAGCATTGAGGGATCCTGTTCTCAAGTATAAATCCATGAATGGCTACAATGTATGGCACCAACCTGGATTTGATATGCACGGACTGCCCATTGAGGTGAAAGTTGAAGAAATACTAGGCACTAAAACAAAAAGTGATATTGAAAAAATAGGAACTGAACTTTTTATAAAATCATGTAGGGAAAGGGGATTGTCTTTCCTTAAAATATGGATTGATTTTTATAGAAGATTTGGGATGATCGGTGATTTTGACAATCCCTATATGACACTATCGAATTCCTATATTGAGGCCTCCTGGTATTTTTTTAAAAAGGCTTGGGAGAAAAATCTTTTATACAAAGGCAAGGCGACCGTCGCATGGTGCCCAAGATGTGAAACACCTCTCTCTGGGTATGAAGCAACTGATGAATACAAAGATGTTGAAGATTATTCCATTTATGTAAAATTTCCGCTAGAAAGAAATAAGGATGAATATATTATTATATGGACTACTACTCCTTGGACTATCCCTGCAAATGTTGCAATTGCAGTGAATCCTAAATATGAATATGTACGGGTCAAAGTAGTAGATGAAGTTTGGATTGTTGCAAAAGAGCTTTTAAAAAAACTAATGACATTATTTGACATTCAAGATTATGAAATACTAGAAACTATCACAGGCCAGGCCCTATTAGGCCTTAAATACAGGCATATAATGGAAGATGATTTGCCCATACATAAACAATTCAAAGAGCCAAATGCACATACAATAATTCTTACAAACTATGTAACATTGGAAGACGGTACTGGTTGTGTTCACACAGCCCCGGGACATGGGCCTGAAGATTATAGTGCCGGGGTGGAGTATAAACTCCCCATACTTTCTCCAGTTGACCAAACCGGTAAATTTACCGACGAAGCCGGGAAATACAAAAATATCTACATCAAAGATGCAAACGATTTGATTGTCGATGATATCGAAGATAAAGGGTTTTTAGTATTCAGGGATTCTGTTTTTCATAGGTACGCCCACTGTTGGAGATGCAAATCCCCCTTACTATACAGGGCATCTGACCAATGGTTTATAAAAGTAGAAGCTATTAAAGATCAAATTTTGAAAGAAAACAAAAAAGTAAAATGGGTCCCTGATTGGGCGGGGGAGAAGAGATTCCATAACTGGATTGAAGGTGCAAGGGATTGGTGCATCTCAAGGCAGAGATTCTGGGGCATTCCCCTCCCCATATGGGAATGTGAGTGTGGAAACACAGTCGTTGCTTCTTCTACTGAAGAAATAAAGTCTTTGGGTGGGACTATTCCAGAAGATCTTCATAAACCCTATATCGATGAAGTTCACATAAAATGCCCTAAATGCTCTAAAAAAATGAAACGTGTTCCTGATATTGCAGATGTGTGGTTTGACTCGGGCGCCTCAACATGGAGCTCCTTGGGATATCCCCAGGATACAAAAAAATTTGACGAACTTTTTCCTGTTGACTTTATTACCGAAGGGCTTGACCAGACAAGAGGGTGGTTTTACACATTAATGCTTGAAAGCTTTATTGTATTTGACAGAGCCCCTTATACTAAAGTTTTAATGAATGATTTTGTCTTGGATCAATTTGGCCAAAAGATGTCAAAGTCTCTGGGGAATGTTGTTGATCCAAATGATGTCATAACGAAATATGGTGCAGATGTTACAAGATTTTATCTTTTATGGGAGATTGCACCATGGGATAAATTAAAGTTTAACTGGGAAAATGTTGAAAGTATTTATAGGACTTTTAATATACTTTGGAATGCCTATAAGTTTGTTACACTCTATATGTCTCTTGACAAGTTTGATGTCAATACTCCAATAAATGATGTTAAGAAATACCTAAAAGATGAAGACAAATGGATACTGTCTAGAATAAATACCCTTACTAAGGAAGTTGAGGAGACTTTTGACACTTTAGAGCTTCATTACATCCCAAGAAAAATAAAGGAATTCATCCTCGAAGATCTTTCTAGATGGTATATTAGACTGGTAAGGGAAAGGATGTGGCTTGAAGATGATAATAAGGAGAAGATAAGTGCCTATGCCACTGCATTCTACGTGTTTAAGAGATTATCAAAAATATTGGCACCAATATCCCCATTCATTTCTGAAGCAATTTATAAGAACTTTGTAGGCGAATCTTCAATTCATCTTTCCAAGTGGGATAAATATGATCCTTCCATGATTGATTCTGAACTTGAACTAAACATGGATATACTCAGAAACATAATAGAGGGCACCCTTCATGCTAGACAAAAAGCAGGTATTAAACTAAGATGGCCGATGTCTAAAGTCATTGTTGAAACGCAAGATGAAACTGTTAAAAAAGCTGTTATTTCTTTATCTGAAATCATGAAGAAACAGATTAATGTCAAAGATATCGTTATTGGTGAAGTTGTGCAAGAACTTGAAATATTGCCCAATCATAAATCCCTTGGCCCTAGATTTAAAGGCGATGCCAAGAAAGTCATTGAACTGCTAGATACAGTTAATCCATGCCTTGTAAAGTCAGGGCTTGAAAAAGAGGGCACATTTGATTTGAAAGGATTTCAGATAATTCCTGAGGATATCACTTTTAATTACCTCTTACCAAAAGGATACCAACTCAGTGAGTTTGAAAATGGAAAAATTTATTTATATACTGAGATTACCGAAGAATTGAAATCTGAAGCCATTGCTAGAGAAGTAATTAGAAGAATTCAAGAAATGAGAAAACAGTCCAATTTGAATGTTGAAGATTATATTAACTCTTATATTGTATCTAACTTTGAATCTGATTTAAAGGCCCATGAAGATTACATTAAACATGAAACAAGGAGCAAGTCATTAGCATTTTCAAAAAACAAGGATTACACTGGTAAAGAGTGGGAAATAGACGGTGACAAGTTTTTAATAGGGATTCAAAAACTCAAATAAGCACAACATTTTTTTGACCAATGCCGATATTTCTATATTTTCATTAAGATTAATCCAATGGTTAACTAGACTAGTTGCATGTAAAAATAATATGACTAAAAAAAATAATATAAAAATATAAATAAATTTACTTTCCGCACTTTGAGTTAATTCCAGAAGAATGCTCCAGTGTAAGTCCCATCTGTTCATAGTCCAATGTCATTGAACTACTCTCTTCAGTACTCACTACCCCATGTCCATCATTTGTCCTGAAAGAGTATTGTACGCCCCACTCACTTTTACCTTTCATAAATTCGGCCAATTCCTCACTTGACAACGATAAGGTATAAAGGATGCCCTCTTTTGCATTTAATTCCAATGGGTCAGCTTTTACCATTGCCCTTCTAGATCCGTTAATATATACAAACATATATCGCGGAAGGTCTCCATCTATATCTTTATACATTACTTTAAATCTGTAGGATGTTACGTTATTGTTTATAGTATAAAGAAGAGCCCCTCCTTCTAGTAGTGGTTTATTGTTTTGAGCTGCACTAAGCAAGCCTATACCGGCTGCAGAAACTAAAATTAAACATATGGCAACAATAGCTAATTTTTTCACAATGATCGCCTCAAATTGATAAAACATCTAAAAAAGACTTACTTTATAAATTTCATTGATTTAGAATATCAATCATTTTATTTTCTTTATTATATTTAAAACAAGAATAATCGCTTCAGCTCAAGTGTTATCGGAAAAATACTCTCAACATATACCGACTCTAAAATTAAGGCCAGTTCATAACTTTAATAACTCTTCTTCCCACTCTTTCTTACACTCACACTCATATTCTAAAATTTTTGGATCATTTTTAAGTGAAAAATCTAAAATTCTTTTTTCAATCTCTCTGTTACATATCTTACAATTTTTAGGGCCACGTGATCTTCCAAATGCAACAGGGTGACAAATAATATCTGGCCTTAAATTTGAAGTTTCTTTTAGTATTTTAAGTATACTCCATCCCCAAGGGGGAGAATATTCACCTTTATTCCATAGATACTCAACAAGGGTATTTTTGTGTACAGTCATGGGATTGAAAGAAATAACGTCTGCAATATCTTCGATTAGTTTGGCAGATAGAATAGCATCATATATTGCTTCCTTTTCATTCAAATAAGGCGGTTTAATCATCAAATAGGCCTTATTTTTAATATTAAATTTTTTAAGGATCTCACTTGCAGAAATATAATCCACAAATGTAAAACCTTTGTTAATAGAATGTTTAAGTATTCTATTATTTGCAGATTCTATTCCCACCGCCACTTCAATCTGTATATCATTATTTTTCGTTAATTCCGTTAAATTCTCTTCTATGATAAACTCAGGTCTTGACTCTAAAGTAACTTCACATACCCCTTTATCAGAAAGAAACGAGACTATCTTGTTTGCATCATTTGGACTTATTTCCCTCGGATCAAGAAAACTTCCAGACGTAAACAATTTCACTTTTTTTATTTCAATATCATATGCATTATTAAACTCATTTACAAATTCACTAAATATATCAATTGAGGAATTTATAGGGGAATCCTCAAAGTAGGAGCACATGTTACACTTTCTCCACATACACCCTACAGTTGGTAAAATAATTGAAAGCGCTTTAGCTTCCCTTCCTTGAACTTTTTCCCTGTTATAGAAGAACATTAATCTTTCTAAACTAATCCAGCTTAAAAACTTCACTCAAAGAGGCAATTCATACAGTTCATTGCTATAACAGATATCAAAAACGCAGCAATTGCAAATATAATCCATATCCTTCTCTTGTAATACCTCTCGGAAATATATATGATAAATGCGGACGTTGCAATAAAATAGCACAGCAGAGGGAATATTGGCATTGCAATAAGTAGGAATAAGTTATATCCCATAAGGTAAAGAGACCATTCAATGCCACTCCAACTAACGCCTATAAAAATGACGCCAAAAATAAATAACTCCTCTGCTTTTTTATAATCCTTCTCCCTTAAAATGAGAGAATAAATAATTAAAAAAGAGCTCAAAATAGCGCTTAAGATAGAATAATGGAATCCTAAAGATTCTAAGCCCATTTTATTCCAGCACCGCACCCTTCTCAGATGAGGACACAAGTTTTCTATATCTTAAGAGCATTCCCGGAATGTCTTTTTTTGGGGGCTTTGCTAATTTTAATCTTTCTTCTATCTGCTTATCTGTAAGTGCAATTTCTAATTTTCTTTTAGGTATGTCTATCTTTATTATGTCCCCGTCTTTTACCGCTGCAATTGGGCCGTTCTCAAAAGCTTCTGGGGATATATGACCAATACAAGGGCCCCGAGTTCCTCCAGAAAATCTTCCATCTGTGATCAGGGCAACAGATTCAGATAGCCCCATACCCGCTATTAAACTTGTTGGCTCTAACATTTCCCTCATACCTGGGCCGCCCTTTGGGCCTTCGTATCTTATCACTATGACCGTACCCGATTTAATTTTACCACCAAGTATGGCCTTAGTTGCAGATTCTTCACTATCAAACACCTTGGCCTTACCTTCGAACTTCATTATCTTCTCACTAACTGCAGTCTGTTTAACAACTGATCCATTTGGCGCAAGATTCCCTTTAAGAATTGCAATTCCACCTTGTTTGTGATATGGGTTATCTACGCCCCTAATAATGTCAGATTTCATCACTTTTACTTTCTTTAGCGTATCGCCAAGAGTAGTTCCCATGATGGTTTTAGTTTCAAGATTTAGCCTGTCTTTTAGTCGTATTAAAATTTGAGGAATACCCCCTGCGTCATCAAAATCTCTCATAAAAAATGGGCCCCCTGGCCTTAAATTTACGAGGTGAGGGGTCTCTTTTGATAATTTATCAAACAGACTTAATGGAAGATTGATACCAAACGCATGAGCAATTGCCGGTAAATGCAGTGCGGTATTAGATGATCCACCTATTCCCATATCCACTCTGATAGCATTTTCAAAACTAAGCTTAGTCACTATGTCTTTTGGCTTAAGATCTTTCTTTATCAATTCAACGATAAGCTTACCTGTTTGATAGGCTATATCTTCTTTTCTTTTATCTGTAGCATGGATAGTAGCACTTCCTGGTATGGATAGACCAAGTGCTTCAGTCATACATGCCATTGAATTAGCCGTAAATAATCCTGCGCATGCACCTGCACCAGGGCAGCTTCTCTTTTCAATTTCTTTAAAGTCTTTTTCACTTATCTCTCCTTTCTTATAACTCCCGATGGCTTCAAAAATAGATATTAGGTCAAGTTTTTTGCCCTTGTATTCCCCAGGTTCCATCGGGCCGCCAGTTACAATAGCGGCAGGAATATTTACCCTTCCTGCGGCCATAAGCATGCCTGGAGTGATCTTGTCACAATTTGTGACTCCGACCCATCCATCAAATAAGTGAGATGAAATCATCAATTCAACTGAATCTGCAACAATATCTCTTGAAGGCAGGGAATATCTCATACCTTGATGGCCCATTGCAATTCCATCACAGATTCCTGGAACTCCAAACTCAAATGGTATTCCTCCTGCATCCTTGATGCCCTTCTTAACAAGTTCTGTAAGTTTTCTAAGATTAATGTGACCGGGCACTACTTCAGAGTAGGCGGATGCAACACCTACAAATGGCTTCTTAAAATCTACATCTTTAAGGCCATCCGCTCTTAATAATCCCCTAGCACCTGCTTTGTCAATATCTTCTCTAATAATTGAACTTCTCATTTAACCACATCAACAAATTTAGCTAGTCCATACTCAACACTATCTACAAGGGCATACCAACTTGCAGTTATAATATTTTCTGAAACTCCAACAGTATCCCATGTTTTGTTATGCCCATGAGTTCTAATCAATACTCTTACTATTGATCCAGTTCCTTCTTCACCTTCAAGTACTCTAACTTTATAATCTGTTAGATTAAAGTTTTTAATCTCAGGGTATGCACCAATAAGTGCTTTTCTTAAAGCCTTGTCCAGTGCATTTACTGGGCCTTTTACTTCTGCAGCGGTATGAAATTCTTTTTCATTGACTCTAAGTTTAATTGTAGCTTCAGAACGGGAGTCCATATCCCCTCTTTTGTCTATAACTACTCTGAATCCTTCAAGCTCAAAAAATTTCTTGTATGTGCCCAAAGCCTTTTTCATTAAAAGTTCAAAAGATGCTTCTGCACCTTCAAACTGGTATCCTTCATTTTCGAGCTTTTTTATTCTTTCAAGTATCATATCAAGTTTAGACTCGGAAGACTCCAAATCTACGCCATACTCTCTGGCCTTAAAAATAATGTTACTTCTGCCAGATAGTTCGGAAACAATGACCCTTGTTCTATTGCCAACAAGCTCTGGCCTAATGTGCTCATAAGTATCTGGGTGTCTTTGAATAGCACTGACATGTATGCCCCCTTTATGGGCAAATGCGCTTGAGCCTACGTATGGTTGATGTGTATCTGGAGTTATGTTCCCAAGTTCTGCTATATATGCTGAAACGCTTTTTAGTTTACTCAATTGTTCATCTGTAACACAGTCAAGTTTCATCTTAATTTTAAGGCCAGGTATAATTGAACACAAGTTAGCGTTTCCACACCGTTCCCCGTATCCATTAATGGTTCCTTGGACATGCACAGCTCCTTTTTTTACTGCTTCAAGTGAATTTGCAACAGCACATTCTGAATCATTATGAGCGTGAATACCTATGTTACATTTTATTTGAGATTTGATTTCTGTGATTATTTCTCCAATTTCAAATGGCAAGCTTCCTCCATTTGTGTCACATAAAGAAATACAATTTGCACCTGCTTTGTCAGCCTCTTTGATAGTTGCTAAAGCATATTCTTTATTTCTCTTATATCCATCAAAGAAATGCTCTGCATCATATATCACTTCAATTCCATGATCTTTAAGAAATTTTATAGAATCATAAATCATATCGAGATTTTTTTCAAGAGGAATTTTCAATGCTTCAATCACATGAAAATCCCAGCTTTTGCCGAAGATAGACGCAACATCTGTACCCACATCCAAAATAGCATTTAGATTAGGGTCTTCTTCAGCTTTGAGTTTTGCTCTTCTGGTGCTGCCAAAAGCAGATATTTTTGAAGTAGACAATGAGAGAGATTTAGCATTTTTAAAAAATTCAACATCTTTCGGATTTGAACCGGGCCACCCACCTTCAATATAATGTATCCCTAATTCATCAAGCTTTTCACATACCTTTAGCTTATCATTAGCAGAAAAAGTGATACCCTCTCCTTGCGTTCCATCTCTTAAAGTTGTATCAAAAAGCTTTATCATCTGTTCTCCCTATTCTTTCATCTTCTTCACAATTTCGTCTCCGACTTCAGTTGTTTTTGAAGCCCCACCGAGATCTTGTGTTCTAACTTTTCCATCTTCAAGTACTTTGACAACGGCCTTTTCAATCAATGAAGCTGTTTTTGGCTCACCTATAGTTTCAAGCATCATTACTCCGCTTAATATAGTAGCAAGAGGATTGGATACATTTTTTCCCTTGTACTTTGGCGCAGAACCATGTATTGGCTCAAACATGGAAACACCATCAGGATTAATGTTTCCACCAGCGGCAAGACCAAGTCCGCCCTGGATCATAGCTCCGAGATCTGTGATTATATCCCCAAACATATTTGGTGCAACGACGACTTGGTACCATTGCGGTTGTTTTACAAACCACATTGTTATTGCATCAACAAATGCAAACTCAGTCTCATATCCGGGGTAGTCCTTTGCAACTTCTTCAAACACATCTCGCCATAGACTATAAATATTAGTCAAAACATTTGCCTTATCTACAGAAGTTACCCTTTTTTTACCCTTCTTTTTAGCAAGCTCGAAAGCATATCTTATGACTCTCTTTGAACCTTCTCTTGAGATCATACCTATCTGATATGCTATTTCTTCAGGCCTATCGATATCAATTCCCATATTAAATTTGACTTCGTATAGGTCTCTTATTACTTCAAGTTGATCTTTATTCATTGTTCCCTTAAATCTTCCACCTATTCCAATATAGAAATCCTCGGTATTTTCCCTTATTACATGGAAGTTAATATCTTTGTAAGTCTTGCCTTTTAGGGGGCATGGGACATTAGGGTAAGATACAATTGGCCTTAAATTTACGTATTGATCAAAATAAAATCTCATTTTTAAGAGGATACCTTTTTCTAGAATACCTGGGGCAACTCTTGGATCTCCAATCGCACCAAAATATATTGCATCCTTTTTTTTCAATTCTTTCAAAGTATCTTCAGTAATTAACTCTCCGGTCTTTAGATAATGCTCTGAACCATTATTATAATATTCCCAATCAATATCAAGACCTGTAATGTTGCAAGCTGCATCTATTACCTTTTTTCCTTCTTCAATTATTTCAGGCCCTATGCCGTCACCTGGCATTATAGCTATTTTTTTCATTTAGTACCTCCTTTACATATTCCATCAAGCCGCCTTTCTCTACTATTTTCAATAAAAAAGCAGGTAGCGGTTTAAATTCAAAGATTTCACCAGATCTTATGTTTTTTATAGTCCCTCTTTTCAGATCAACTATTAGTTTGTCACCTTCATTGGCCTTAACATCACATTCAATTAATGTTAAGCCTAGATTAATTGAATTTCTAAAAAAAATCCTTGCGAAACTTTTCGCAACAACACATGATATCCCTGCGCCCATTAGTGCTCTTGGTGCATGTTCTCTTGATGAGCCACAACCAAAATTTCTTCCTGCAACTATGATGTCTCCATCCTGAACTATGTTTTTAAATTCTGGCCTTACCTTTATGAATGCATTTTTTGCAAGCTCTTTTGGGTCCCCTGTAGTCAGAAACTCAGCCGGAATAATCTGATCTGTGTCCACATTGTCTCCAAACAAAATTACCCTTCCCTCAAGAACTTCTTTCATCATAGCACCTCTCTTGGATCGACTATTCTCCCTTCAATAGCGGAAGCAGCAACTACTGCAGGATTTGCAAGATAAACTTCGGAATTTTTGTGCCCCATCCTACCAATAAAATTCCTATTTGTTGTAGCAACACATTTTTCTCCATCAGCAAGTATACCCATATATCCGCCAAGGCATGCTCCACATGTTGGCCCACATACAAAACAATCAGCATTTTCAAAGATTTCAATCAATCCTTCCTTCAAAGCCTGATTAAAAACTTCTTTAGTTGCTGGAACAACAATCATTCTCACTTCGGGATTGATCTTTTTTCCCTTTAGTATTTTAGCAGCTATCCTCAGATCTTCAATCCTTCCATTTGTACATGACCCAAGGTAGGCCTGGTCTATTTTAACATCAACTTCAGAAGCGGGGGATGTATTACTCGGTAAGAACGGTTTTGCAACTGTGGGAGGTATATCTACCGCATCATATTTCAACTCTTGAAGATAATATGCATCTTTATCAGAATAGATGGGCGTATAGTTTCCCCTTACCCTATCTCTAAGATATTCAAAAACTTTCTCATCTGGGGGGATAATCCCTGCTTTTCCTCCAGCCTCTATTGCCATATTTGAAATAGTAATTCTATCTGAAAGCGTTAAATTTTCGATAGTGTTCCCATAATATTCCATAGTTTGGTATAAAGCACCTTCTACTCCAATATCTCCAATTACATGCAGAATTATGTCCTTTCCATATACATAATTGTCAAGTTTTCCATTAACTGTTATTTTAATGCTATCTGGTACTTTTAACCATAGTTTTCCAATTGCCATAATGGCAGCAGCCTCAGTAGATCCAATACCAGTTGAAAATGCCCCTAAGGCCCCATAACTACAAGTATGCGAATCTGCACCTACAATAAGTCTCCCGGGTGCAACAAAACCCTTTTCAATCATCAGTTGATGGCATACTCCTCCTCTTCCAACTTCAAAATAGTTTTTAATGTTGTATTTTTTGGCAAAATCCCTCATTCTTTTTGCCTGTTCAGCGGAAGCAACGTCCTTATTCGGAACATAGTGGTCAGGGATAAGAACTATTTTTTCGCTATAGGGCTTTGTTCCTTTTGGAAACTTTTCAAACTGCTCAAAAGCGGGAAGGCCGGTAACATCATTTACCATAACGTAATCTACATTAGCTTCAACTATCTGGCCCGCTTCAACAACATCTCTGGCCTTATTTCCAATTATTTTTTCGGATATGGTTTTTCCCATAAAAATCAACTAAAAAATAAAATTATAATTATATTATTTTTTTACTGGTTTTAAGAACATCTTCCTGATATCTTTACCAACTTCTTCTATGAGCTTTTCTTTACCTTCTTTTCTTGCCCTAGTCAAAACTGGTCTTCCAGTATAGTTTTCCATCATAAACTCTCTTGCAAACTCACCGGATTTAATGTTATCAAGGACTTCATACATTCTTTCTCTAACTGAGTCATCAATAATCATTGGGCCTCTTGTCCTACCACCATACTCAGCGGTGTTAGAGACTCGCTCCCACATTAACTCTAATCCACCCTCATAGAATAAATCGACTATTAATTTCATTTCGTTTAGACATTCAAAATAGGCGATTTCCGGCTGGTAACCCTCACTAACCAAAGTTTCAAATCCAGCTGTTATGAGTTCTGTTATCCCACCACATAGGACGCACTGTTCCCCGAATATATCAGTAATCGCTTCTTCTTCAAATGTAGTTTCAACTACTCCCGCTTTTGTCAAATTCATAGCTTTTGCCATTGCAAGCGCTGTCTGTTTAGCACTTCCAGTATAATTTTGTTCAACAGCCAAAAGTGCTGGAGCACCAAAACCTTCTTTGTATAGCCTTCTAAGTTCACTACCAGGTGTTTTTGGAGCAATCATGACGACATCAACATATTCTGGGGGTTTTATTTGATTGAAAGTTATGTTAAATCCATGAGAAAAGCTAAGTACGTTACCTTCTTTTAGATTATCTTTTATATATTTTGTATAAACATGAGGCTGAACTTCATCAGGTATTAGTATATGTACGATATCCCCTGCCTTTGCGGCATCTTCAATACTCATCGTTTTTATACCTGCATCTTTAGCACAACTCCAAGATTTTCCTCCTTCATTTACACCTACAACAACATCAATGCCACTATCATACAAACACTGGGCTTGTGCCCTCCCTTGATTTCCATAACCTATTACTGCTACCTTTTTACCTTGCAAATATTTAAGGTCTGCATCACAATCATAATACATTGTTGCCATATTTTTAACCTCCACTTTTCTTTTCAACATCCCTAGAAATGGCAGTAACTCCCGTCCTGAAGAGCTCTTTTATGCCAAAATTCTTCATTAATTCAACAAATCGGTCAATATCGCGTGGATCTGCTGCTATCTCTAGAGTTATTGTTCTTATACTTATATCAACTATATTTGATTTAAATGCATTGGCTATTTCTATTACTTCAGCCCTGTTTTCTTTATCTGCATAAACTTTCAACAGACAAAGATCTCTAACTACTGAAGTATTTTTATCTAGGATGTTTACCTTTACAATCTCTATTAGTTTATTTAATTGTTTTTCCACTTTTTCTATCTCTCGCTCGTCTCCTGTTGTCACTATGGTCATTCTGCTCATGCCTTCTTTTTCGGAAGGAGATACAGTTAGAGAGTGAATATTAATCCCCCTTCTAGAGAACATACCACTCATTCGAGTAAGGGACCCTGCTTCATCTTCAACTAAAACTGAGATTATTTGTGTCGGCATCTTTCCACCCCTATCATTTCATCAATTTTTCCCCCGGGGGGCACCATTGGTAATATATTTGTTTCAGATTCTACTTTAAAATCAAGCACCGAAACAACGCCTGAATCAAATGCGTTTTTCAAAGAATTTCTAATATCACTTACCTTTTCAACTCTCTCCCCATACGCTCCAAAAGACTCGGCCAATTTTACAAAGTCGGGTATTGTTCCAAGTTTTGTTTTTGAATATCTCTTGTCCCAAAAAAGTTCTTGCCATTGTCTTACCATTCCAAGATATGAATTGTTTAGTATTGCAACAACTACAGGTATATTTTCTGTCATTGCAGTTGCAAGTTCTTGACAAACCATAATAAACGATCCATCGCCTGCAATGTCTAACACTTGTTTTTCAGGTTTTGCTACCTTTGCTCCAATTGCAGCTGGGAAACCAAAACCCATCGTACCAAGTCCTCCCGAAGAAATAAATTGTCTTGGTTTTTTTGTAACGTAGTAGTGGGCTGCAAACATTTGATTTTGGCCAACTTCTGTAGTAACTATTGCGTTATCATCTAAAAACTTATTAATTTCCTTAATTATAACTTCAGGTGTAAGGCTATCCCCTCTACATTTAACAACTTCACATTCTTCACACATATTATGCAATTGATTTACTCTCTTTCCCCAAATATTTGTATCCTTTTTAACGTCCTCATATTTTTTAATGAATTTGATCAAATCTCTTATGACTAACTTGGCATCCCCCACTAGGGGAAAATCTACAAGAATGTTTTTATTCAACTCTGACGAATCTATGTCACAATGAATTTTTATTGCATCGGGTGCAAAAGATTCAAGACTCCATCCAGTTGCCCTATCGGAGAATCTACACCCAATTGCCAACAAAACATCACAATTATTAATCATTCTATTTGCGCAAAGCCTTCCATGCATTCCAATCATACCAAGAGACAATGGATGATTTTCAGGGATAACACCCTTACCCATTAGCGTCGTAGCAACCCCTGCACCTAGATACTCTGCTAACGTCCTCAAGTCATCAGATGCATTCGCTTGTATAACTCCTCCCCCTGCAAGTATTAGCGGCCTTTCAGCTTCGACTAACTTTTGGGCAATTCTCTTAAGTTGAAGTGGATTGGGGACGATATTTGGATTATAGCCTGTAAATTTTATTTCACCACGATAATATTCTTTTGAAGTCTTTTGTTGCACATCATTTGGGAGATCAATCACAACTGCTCCTTTTCTGCCGGTGTTGGCTATCTTGAATGCACCTTTGATTGTCCAAGATAACATATCTGTTGATTTTACCAGAAAATTATGCTTTGTTATTGGCATTGTAATTCCAAATGTATCTGCTTCTTGAAAAGCATCTGTACCAATGGCTTTAGTTGGAACTTGCGCTGTAAAGGCTACAACTGGAATTGAGTCCATTGTTGCATTCAATAATCCAGTTACTAGATTAGTAGCGCCTGGACCAGAAGTTGCCATACACACACCAGGATCACCAGAGGCTCTTGCATATCCATCAGCAGCATGGGCTGCACCTTGTTCATGCCTTACAAGAATACTTCTGATATCTGTTTCATCATAAAGCCTATCATAAAGGGGTATCAACTGACCTCCTGGGAAACCGAATATATTTTTCACGTTTTCTTCTTTTAGGCATTTGACAATAATTTCTGTACCCTTTAATTCTTCTGTCATTGCGTTTTCCCCTCTTTATTTAATTTCCTTAATTTGTTTATGGCCTCTATAGCTGCGTTAACGCTAGTCATAACTATATCTGGTCCGACACTCTTCCCTAAAGCCTTTATTCCCGCCTCATTTGCCATCTTAACAGAAACTTGACATAGTGCGTCTGATCCGCCTGTTATAGCTTCAAGCCTATACTCTTCAAGTGTAATTTTCTCAGGGACTATAGACTTTAAAGCATTTAACGCTGCATCAACAGCACCGTTTCCTATATTTGACCCTACTTTTTTAGTTCCATTAATATTAAGAATAGCTGTAGCGGTAGGTGTAATGCGAAGTCCTGAAATTATTGACATTTCTTCTAGCTTTACCTCTTTTTCTTCATCCGGCACTTTTCCAACATAACCAGCTGCTATTGCAATTAGATCTTCATCAGTAATCTTTTTTCCACCTTCTCTAATTAATTTGATATCTTCAACGATTTCCAAGATTTGGTCTTTTGTTAATCCAATACCATAATCCTTAAGTTTTTTTTCAACAGCATGAAGTCCGGTATGTTTTCCAACAACAATCTCACTTTCTTTTCCTACTAGTTTTGGAGTTAGAGGTTCATAACAAAAAGCTTTACTTAGGACTCCATGAACATGAATGCCAGATTCATGCGCAAAAGCATTTTCTCCAACGATTGCCTTGTTTGGTTGTACAACTACTCCTGATATCCTTGAAACAAGTTTAGATATGTATGTAAGTCTTGTAGTATCTAAGGATACTCTTACTCCATAAAGAGCCATAAGACTCATTACAATTTCTTCCAAAGAAGCATTTCCTGCCCTCTCACCTAAACCATTAATTGTGCAATGAATCTGTTTGGCGCCACTTTCAACAGCTGCAAGAGAATTGGCCACAGCAAGGCCAAAATCGTTGTGACAATGAATGCTTATAGGTACATTAATATCACTAACAAGCTCTTTTATTAAATATCTCATTGCTTTCGGCATTATTGTTCCCACTGTATCTGGTACATTGATGTAGTCCACCCCTGCATCCCTTACAGCCCTATGCATCTCTTTTAGATACTCTAGTTCAGTCCTTGTTGCATCTTCACATGAAAATTCAACTTCAACTCCGTGATCTTTTGCATATTCCACTCCTTCAACAGCTCTAGCCATAATTTCTTCTTTTGACATCTTGAGTTTGAATTCTCTATGAAGGGGAGAGGTAGCAATGAAAGTGTGAACTCTATCAACGTTGCAATCTAGGGCCACATCAATGTCTTTTTTATTCGATCTTGCAAGTCCACAAATTTTTGCCTTAAGCCCCATATCGCATATTTTTTTTATAGCTTCTTTTTCTCCAACTGATGTAACGGGAAATCCAGCTTCAATAGCGTCAACTCCTAATAGATCTAAACTTTCTGCCATCTTTATTTTTTCTTCTATACTAAAAGCTACCCCAGGAGTTTGCTCACCATCCCTAAGTGTTGTGTCAAATATCTTAATTCCTTCTATATTCATTGTTTCTAATACTTTTTTATTATAATCACTTACACAAATAACATCTTCCATATCCTCACCTGTCGTAGTAAATCATGTAGCAAGTCATCTCAGATAAAAAAAAATTATCAATAATTTTTTTATTGGATGTAATACTACGGAGAAATACTGAAAAAAAATTATACCTTTGTGAGGGGCAAAAATGCACCCCCCCTAATTACAATCTCCATACATACACCTAATGTATTTTAAAGCCAATTTATTTCTTTTTAAATGTTTCGGTTATTTCTAAGTAAAAATTAATAATAAATAAAAATATAGTGAACTTTATCAAATTTTTATTCGATTGTTTCGTCACTAAAAGGCTAAATTATTTAAAATAGAACATCCTTATAAATATCTAAAAATAACAAAAAGAATGACATTTGTATGTGAAATTAAGTTTTTCCACAAATTGTTTTTTTCTTTCCTATTCTTAAAATTCTTATAGATAATCAAGAAATATTTAAAATATACATTGAAAACTCAATTAGGCAAAGTATGACTACTTGTGAATCATGTGGGGGTGTGCCAAAATCTGCCACACAAGTTGGGGGAAAAACTGCAATACCTGCCGATTGGATTGAGTCGAATATTTTTTTATTAAAAGATCAAATATCCAAAATACTTATAGAAGCCAAATCATTGATGCTGGAACCGATGATTATTTAGCAGTTAATATAAAATCTGAGATCTAACTGATATCTTAATTATTTCAATTATAGTATGTAAAAACTTTTAACACAAATAAACTACATTTAGGCTTACTTTTTGGATTATTAATACTAACAATTTTTTTCATGGATTTAAAGAGGAGCTATCTTCAAAACTTCTGATATTGCCATTTCTAATATATCAATTGATTTGAGGTATTCATCAATATCTATATATTCCATATCAGTATGGTCAAGAGAAGAGTCACCAGGGCCATATGTAACTATATTCTCCGTTAATTTAACAAGCAGATTCATATCAGAAGATCCTGTTTTTTTCTTGTATTTAGGAGAAAATCCATGTGCCCGTATAGACTTAACTAAAGTCTTTACTAATATGTTGTTTTTTGAAGTTATTACTCCATCAACTCCCTCTACTAACTTAATTTCACCATCCATCAATTGTTTTATTTCATTTAACACTTCTTGATACGGTAAACTTGGCGGTACTCTGAAATCTATTCTAACCTTACATTCGTTTGGAACTACATTATTATCAGACTCTGCATAAATTGAAGTTGGTGAAAAACTAATTGACTCAAAAAGATTATTTCCTTTGTGTAAAGTAGAAACTTTATTTGAGAAATCAATAAACTTAATAATTGGATTTTCTTCCTCTGATGAAGAATGGGAAGCTTTACCCTTAAACAATAAGTTTAGTAATAATCTACCTTTATACCCTATCGTGATACCATCAACAGATCCAGGCTCACCTAAAAATATATAATCAGCTTTTATTTTTTTCATTAATTCAACTGTGCCTCTAGATCCAGGCATTTCTTCTCCAGTAACGCCAGCAAATATCAACGTACCTTGAAATTCCTTGTTTTTAAATCGAATAAATGCAGAGAGTAACGCTGCAAGAGGAGACTTAGCGTCACACGCACCTCTACCATATATTTTATTATTCTCAACTCTAAAAGGACTTTTACCTCTAACAGTATCCATATGACTTGTCAAAAGTATGTAAGGAGCACCTGATCCTATTCTAGAAATAACATTCCACTCTTTATCTTGTTCAACTTCAAATTTCTTATTCTTGAGAAAATTAAATAGAAAATCAGAAACTTCTTTTTCCTTTCCAGAAGGGCTATATATTTTGATTATGTCCTGGAGCAAGTTAATTTCTTCCAAGAACTTCACCAGTTGCTTCAACGACCCTATCAATATGCTCCTTTTCAATTATTAAAGGTGGGAGGTATCGGACCACAAGTTTCCCTGCAGTAAGTGCAAGTATATTTTTCTCCATTAGTTTCACTAGATATGGGCCTACCTTCTGCTTCATCTCAATACCAATTATAAGGCCAAGCCCTCTTATTTCTCTGTACACAGATTCATCTATATTTTTTCTTAATTGAGATAAGAAGTATTCTCCATTTTCTTTTGATTTTTCTACTAGCTTTTCTTCTTTCAATGTTTTTATTGCAGCAAGAGAAGCACTACATGCTAAAGGATTTCCTCCAAATGTGGATCCATGTTCACCTTTCTCAAGATTTGCAAGATCTTCCCTTACAACAGTTGCCCCCATAGGTATCCCGCCAGCTATTCCTTTTCCTAAACACATTATGTCTGGTGAAACGTTATACCTGTTTATTGCAAATAACTCTCCAGTTCTCCCAAATCCTGTTTGGACTTCGTCTACAATCATCAATATTCCCTTTTGGTCACAAATCTCCCGAATACCTTTGATAAAATCCATATTTGCAGCTTTAACCCCGCCTTCTCCCTGAACAGGTTCGACTATAATAGCTGCAGTATTATCGGTAATCACTTCTTGAAGCTTTTCTAGATTATTATATGCAGTGTGACAAAAACCAGGTACAAGTGGCAAGAAAGGTTTTTTGTACTCAACTTTCCATGTTGCAGAAAGAGCCCCCATGGTTCTTCCATGAAATCCGAAAGTAAACGAAATAATATCTGTCTTTCCAGTTATTTTTCTTGAAAACTTTAATGCTGCCTCCACAGCTTCGGTACCAGAATTGGAAAGAAAAGTTTTCGTGAGCCCTTT
>JAAZKM010000110.1 GCA_012799835.1 Candidatus Methanofastidiosia archaeon | reverse complement strand
TGGTACAATTTTGAAGAAGAAATGAGTTTGCTCAATTCCAAAATTCTATCTGATTTTGTTGATGATACTACTCAAGGTTTAGTATTGAAGAAATATTTATATAAAACCTTATGCTCAGGTGATAAAAAAAATGACATACAGTTTCCCTCTTTCATGCTTAATAATAAGTATAAGGCAAAAAACTTCACAAATGATAGTTTACAGGATTTGTTCTATGCTATTGATTATTCTAGCAAAGGAAAACTTATCTCAGGTACTGATATAAAGCTTATAGTGTTGCCAAGAGGAGAATATCTTACTGAAAAGGATTATAATGATTTCCTGGAAAAGAGGAATGAAGTAAATATTCTTGCAAAAAACAAAGACAACGATCAAAATACAATTGAGCCACTTTTTGATTTTATTTCTGATGATGAGAAAAACATTACTTCTTTCGATTTAATTTTTTGCATGAAAGGTGGCTTGTCATCACCTGATACGGATTTAATAGAACTTTCAGGCATTGAAAAAAGTAAATTAAGGCAATTGAAGGAAAGAATATTGCACATATCAAAGGAAGTCGCTTTAGAACGAAGAAGATTCTTACAAACTGAAAAAGTACAAGGTTTTATCACTATTGATTATTCATTTCGAAACATTTTAGGTAATCCGGAAACCGACTTGAAAACAGGAAAAACAGTCTATAAATCAAATCCAAGATACCAATCACATCTCTTAAAAGTGATCCCGCTAATTTTTTCTGACAATTATTTTAATGATGAGGTTCTTTTACCTGCCTTCATTCAAAATGTAGAATATAGTATCCGTTCTGGTGACCAAAGGTTCAATTTTTTAAAATATGATTTAAAGTTTCTTTTAAAAATACAAAACACTAAAAACTATAAATTTATGGAAATCACTTCATCTGAAAGTTACCAAATCGGGTTTATGCTGGGAGGATTAGCTAAGAACCTGAGTCAGGAGATTAATTCTTTCGAGAAGAATTATGTGGGTAATCTTACTCGTAGAATCGGAACCTTGCTCGATTTTGTCAAACTTAAAAATGAGATTGAGCAAAAACTGGTTATGCATGACAAGACCAAGTATACTTTTCAAACATCTTATGACTTAGCTCAAAGGGTAAAAGAGTTTAAGTCAAGATATGATAAGGAAGAATGTGCTTTTGGTTTTATGGAAAGCTATTTCAAACCTCTTCCCAAAAAAGACTCTATTGCCTCTGATAAATCAGCCACAGAAAATATTCAATAACATTTAAAACCTACAATAATGGAAAATCAATTAAAAAAATCTGAAATCTTATTCTTGTATGAAACATCGTACAATATTCCCAATGGCGATCCTTTTACAGGAGAACAACGCTATGATGAAGAAACAAAGAAAATTTTGGTTAGTGATGTTCGAATGAAAAGATATGTTAGGGATTATCTATTGGATAAAGGTCTTGATATATATGTTGTTAGTGATAAGAGTTTCGCAGAAGCTGATGAATCAGGATCGGCAGCAAGGATCAAATCCCTCCAGAGTAAATTTAAGTCAGAAATTGAAGCAGAACAGGGAAAAGCCAAACAAAAAAAACAGTTTAGTCCAGCACTTTTTGTGATGAAAAAGTGTATTGATGTAAAACTTTTTGGTGGCATTGCTACTGGGAAAGGAGACGCGGTAAACCTTACAGGTCCGGTTCAATTTTCTTTGTTAAACCCATCATTAAACGAGATAAATTTACGAATGCATCAAAACACTTCAGTTTTTTCATCAAGTGCTGAAAAAAGTCAAGGAGCAATTGGTACAACAACCTTAGTACCGTATTCTTTAATACAAATTCACGGATGGATAAATCCCAAAGTAGCTGAAAAAACTGGTATGACAAGAGAAGATATTAGGTTAATGTATGAAGGACTTTGGTATGGAACCAGTGGTGAAGGAAGTTCTCATTCCCGGAGTAAGATCGGTCAAAGTTCCGTTCTTCTGCTTGAAATCGAATATTCGGGAGATAATCAAAAAATCTATGGTGTTGACCGCTTGATTTCTCTGAATCCAAAAGGAGATAAAAAGGGTGAACAATTGCGGAGTATGGATGATTATGATCTTGATTTTTCTAAGCTTTTTGAAGCTGCAAAGACGGAACGAATATCAAAAATAAAATTCTATACAGAAATAGAGGCAATAAAATCTGAGTTTACCGCGAAACCAAAATTTGAACCAATTAACAACTTATGAAAGGCTTACAATTTATAGCAGAAGGTAATTGGGGACATTTTAAAAAACCTGAATCAAACAACAATCCATTGTCTCATGACCTGATTACTAAAACTGCACTGATTGGATTGATTGGTGCAGTATTGGGGATTGAGCGTGAAAATATGAAAAGCAAGTTCCCTCAATTGTCAGAGGATTTCCTGTATGGTGTCCAATTACTTCATCCCGTAAAAAAGATTTCGTGGGGCTTTACAAGCCGAAAGGCGATTTATCCAACAGCAGTGGGGACACCAAAGTATTTTGAGTTTTTGAAGAACCCAAAATTCCTGATTACAATAGCTCTGCTAAATGAGAGGTCAACATTTGATTTTGAAAACTTCAAATTGGCACTGAAAAATGAAACTGCTGTATATCCTCCTGTTTTTGGATGGCATAATTGCCCGGCTAATTTGGAATGGAAGTCAGAGGGAGAGTTTTCTGAGCCTAAGACAGGAATTTTTTCCACCAAAGGGTTTGTACTTGCAGGGAAACATACGCCCCGGATTACAGGAGA
>JAAZKM010000109.1 GCA_012799835.1 Candidatus Methanofastidiosia archaeon | reverse complement strand
TTCCCCAGAAAAGGACATTTTCACTTGAAGCTACCGGCGTTAACGTAGAAAAGACATTGAAAAATGTTTTTGGTATAGAATTGGAATGGTATAATCGAAATAATTTTAGGCAGGTCAATTATTTAACTAAGGCAATTGGTTTTTTTTGTTGCAACTCGGTAATACGTGACGAGGTGCGCGTGTATTTAAACAAAGGTTTTCTATGATGGACCCTAATGTCAAGACACAATTCTGGATGCCGGGGTTATTGAAAATAGATACTCATTCATCTTCTTCACCTCCCTTGCTATCATTATTCTTATCATCTTCAGAAACGTGGCCATTTATTCATTACAACAAAAAAAGGTATTTAGAATTTAAATGTCGTATATAAAAAGATATTAGAGGATAAATGTGCCATTATGAGGAGAAGGCTGGATTTTGCGACAAAATATGACAAAAACCAGGCCGGGTAAAGATAAACTTATCCGGGACTATTGATTTGAATACCGTTATAAAACATCGTACATAACCAACGTTTATGTACATCCTGATACCATAAACCCATTGACGAACCTATAGAGGAGAAGGTTGGCGAATGAGAAAGAAAAAGATTTGGATAATGAATCATTATGCCACAGGCATGTTCTTTAACAAAGGCGGACGGCACTATTGGTTTGCCGATAATCTAATTGACAATGGTTATGAACCTACCATTTTTTGTGCAAATACAAGGCATAACAGCGAAGATATTGTGGAAACCGAAACTGGAAAATTTACCATTAAAGCTACAGATGAGTTCCCTTTTGTATTTGTTAAAACATCATCTTATAGTGATAACGGATATCATCGAGTTAGAAATATGTTTTCTTTCTATAAAAACCTCTTCCCGGCCGCTAAAGAATATGCAAAACTAAATGGCAAGCCGGATATTATACTTGCTTCAAGCGTCCATCCCCTTACCTTAGTTGCAGGAATTAAAATCGCTAAGAAATTTGGTGTTCCCTGCATTTGTGAAATCAGAGACTTATGGCCGGAAGCCATATTTTCATTCAATAAAGCAAAAGAGAATAGCCTTTTGGGAAGAATCCTTACAGCAGGTGAACATTGGATTTATAGAAAAGCAGATGCCCTTATTTTCACCAAAGAAGGCGATACAGATTATATAAAAGAAAAAAAATGGGACACTTTGCAAGGCGGAGATATTGATTTAAAGAAAGCTCATTATATAAATAACGGTGTTGATATTGAGGCTTTCAATAAATCTGTTGAAGAAAATGTATTAGAAGATACTGATTTAGATAAAGGCAAATTTAATGTTATTTATGTGGGGGCAATCAGGCCTATAAACGACGTGGGCAATATCTTGGACGCTGCAGCCCTATTAAACGATGAAGGCGACATTCAGTTCTTGATTTACGGTGATGGTATTCAAAAAGAAATGCTAGAAAAAAGAGCAGCAGGTGAAGGTTTGTCTAATGTCAAAATGAAAGGTTTTGTTAATAAGCAATTTATTCCTTACATTTTAAGCAAGTCGTCTGTAAATATCCTCAATTATTCTCGAACTCAATATAATTGGGCCAGGGGGAATAGCTCGAATAAGCTCTTTGAGTATATGGCTTCAGGTAAACCGAT
>JAAZKM010000108.1 GCA_012799835.1 Candidatus Methanofastidiosia archaeon | reverse complement strand
GTTTCTAGAAACTGCAAGCATTAATCCAAATGCAAGTTCTGCTACAGAATCAGAACTTGCTTGAGGGGAGTTCACGACTTTTACTCCCAGGCCTTGACAACAATTAACATCCACATTATCAAGACCCACACCAGCCCTAGCCACAACTTTAAGATTTTTGCCTTTCTTTATTATTTCTTCAGTTATGTTTGGTTTACTTCTAACTATTACCCCATCATAGTTTTCTATAATGGCCATAATTTCTTCTTTAGAAATACCTTTTTTTACATCAACTTCAAACTCTTCTTTGAGTTTAGATATACCTTCTTCAGCAATATCTGATGCAATAAGAATCTTCATATTATCACTAAAAATGGTCTATAAAAATACTTAAATATCTTTGTATAGAACGACTATCATGATCAATAAAAAACTTCTTGATATCCTAGCATGCCCTGTTTGCAAGGGGGATATTTTTGAGGATAAAGATGAGCTCGTGTGTATGAAATGTAAAAGAAGGTATCCTGTTATCGAAGGAATTCCAATAATGCTTGAAGAAGAAGCCAAACTAAAGTAAATATGCAAATGTAGAATTTTTAACATATATTGTGTTTTTATATGTATAATTATATTTCCCACAATATTTATAAATAAATTTTTAATTTAGTTATCATGGCAAAAAGAAAGGTTAAAAAAAATCAGAAAATTTCAAAAAAGACATTAAGTCTTATTGCGCTCATAGTATTAATTGTCGTATCTATAACCTCCCTTTATTATGTAAATCACCTAGGAAATCATGCGTTTGATACAAAAGGATTTCCGACAACCATAGTTTATAATACTGAAGATAATCAATCAATAAAAGTTGTTTCCTACGTTGAAGGAGATCCTAGTATTGTTCTGCGAAGGATGTTCACCGAAGATAATGTAAAAAATGTCTATTTACTTTTCTCTGCAATACCTGGAACAGCTCCGGAGAATACATATCTCGTAAGAGGCGTTGCTTCGATAAGTGAAGGTATAGGTAGAACTAAAGGAGCGATAATATATGCTAGAGAACTTAATCCATGGCACAAATATATGATGGGCATTAAAATGATTGGGTCTAAAACAAAACCACTTATTTATATGAAAACCCCTAATCTAGGGGGCGTTGATAATAAAATTGTTATCTTAAACGAAGGTGTCGTTATTATAGAAAACAATAATTTTGAAGACATAGTATTGTTTTCAGATTTCCTTAGGACGATAATTATTGGTGCCTTTTAGGGATTGAATGAAAAGATTAAATCTTTTTGATTTGGCAATAATAGTATTGGTGGTGGCTTCGGCCATATCATTTTCCACCAAGTATTTTGAGAAAGAACCAATAGATGAATATACATATACTGGATCTCAGATATACAATGCAGTTAGATTTTTTGAGTTGTCTGATGGAAAAGGATTTAGATATCTTGTAAAGATAGATGGATCTTATATCAGTGACTATTCTCCTTTTAACGAAGAGGGTGTTGTAGTTGGAACATCACAAGGCACCTTTTTACTTAAATTAAAAGATGGTAGAATCTTGACTGTAGGTGGTAGAACTTCATTTAAAGAAGACATTGCTTCTCATAACATAAAAGTCACAATGCTAAATGGCTCTACAGTAAGTTACTTTGAAAAAGGATTTTTTACTACTAATTTAATTGAAGCAAAAAGCATAATTAATAATGTATCAAAGTTTTTGGCAGACTATAATATAATAGATACAACAATATATTCAAATATTGCAATCGAGGGGAATTTTCCAAATGGAATAACATTCGAGAAAGAATTGTCTGATAGAATTGCAAGTGACATTTTTTACTTAAAAGATGTGAAAGTAAAGTCTTCTGAAAATGGAATCACTTTGAGTGTTGCAGGTTTAGGAACAAATGACTTTGAAAAATTGGAATCTATCCTTTCTCCCTATAAACCAACTAAATATTATTTCCCAGATTTCAAAGTTTTCGTACTTACAAAAAATATCCAAAAAGAACTCCTTCCCATCATCCAAGATATAACTATAGAAGAAATAATTGGAGATATACATGTGAGGCTTTAAATGAAAGATTTAGACAAAATATTTCTTTTTTTGGAAAAAGAATTTTCAAATAGCCTTATTAATAAGTCTTCCATTAAATTTTTTAATGCCATTAATCATTTTCCAGATTCATTTTTTGAAATTGACATTTTTGATGATTATCTAAAAAACTCAACTTTCTTAAAATTTTCTCCACTTGTTGTAGTTGCATCAATCTTTTTGTTCTTTAGTTTTTCCGATCATCCGCTCTCAATAATTGGAACTCTTACTTTTATTTTAGGCACTACTTCATTTTATATCGGTACTCTTATAAAAATACCAAAGATAAGAAAACTCAATAAAAAATATTTCACGCCTCTTGTAGGGATTTTCTCATTTCTTTTCCTACTCAGCTTAATAAAAATTGAGTCGTTTGGTTTTTATGTAAAGCTAAGTTTAATTCCTCTTATTCTAATAGGGCTCAATGAAAGACGAAGTAAAGATTTTTTTGTTTCTCTTTTAATGATAAGTATGGTAATACTAGCTAAGGGATATTGGGCACTATCTTTTCCGTTTATTTTTTTTAGTTTAGCCTATTTGCTCTTAACATATAGGGGCAGATTCCTCAAATATTTGGAAGATAATACCTATAATTTAATATTTCTTCTTTTGGTACTAGGATTTATTTTTTATATTTTAGATATAATAATAGCAGGTGGAATACCTTTATTTGATATACAAGCAAGAAAATCCTTGGACCCTTTATTTACAGCTGTTTCTCATCTTTTTCCAATGGGCTCCATCCTATTAATTTCATATGTTGGATTGACAAATAAATATTCTTATAATAAAGCAAGACTTATCTCAATTTTTTTTACAATCATTTCCTTAATCCTAATGGCCCTTTTAGGATATCGGACTCAGGTTGTTTTTGTTTTACTAGGCTCACTTATTTGTGGTTCGATGATTGGAATATGGAAAAAATCTGAACTAATACTGCTGATAGCCATATCTATTGGATCCCTATTCTTTTTAACAATGGTACGTGACACTATTTTAGGCGTCAATCTCTCACTAATTGAATCACTTAAAACAAGAATAAGCCTTACTACTGATGTTATGGATATCTTGGCTAATATGGGAGGAGTATTTGGGCTGACTAATGGGGCCATTCATATTTCAACTCACCCTTTTCTTGCAAGATTGATGCCAGGAGTGGCGTATTCCCCTAGGAGGATGATGGCAGTTCTTGTAGGCGAAAAATCAATTTCTGTAACTTCTAGCATATTTGGACCACTATCCATTGACTTTGGCTTGATTGGAGTAATAATAAGTATGGCATTCCTAGGATTTTTTTTATCTAGTCTCTATAACTCAGCAGATAAAGAAAACGGAGAAGGAAAAATTATTCCTGTTGGATTATATAGTATGGTATTAAGTTACACCCTTATAGGAATTGAAACAGGTATTGTTGACTTAGAAGTAATATTATTATTTATAATTTCGTTAGCATATCTTCTTTTTATAATTAATAGAAAAATTATTTAATAAAAAATTTCCGAAAGATTTAAATATTTTAAAGAAATTATTAAAATAGTGATAATAATGAAAATGAACAAAAAAGGAATTAAAATACTAAGATCTCTCCTTGCAATCAAAGGATTTCCACAGAAAAACAAGATTGCAGAGGAAACAGGACTTTCAATACAGACTGTAACTCCTTTTATTAATAAGATGATAGATGATGGCATAATAAAAGGATTTAGTGCCATAATAGAGCCAGATAAACTTGGATACCATCAAGTTCATTTTCTCTTGAATATAGAAAAAGGAACAAATGAAGAAGCAATTAATTTTCTGAAAAATATGGATAGGGTTCTCTATGTAACCTCTGGATTTGGAAATGTGGATTGTCAATTGGTTGTGGCAATACCCGCTGATAGAACTGATTTGATCCCAACATACATGGAGTCAATGAGGCAATCTGGGATATTCAAGAGCGAAATGAGCATACATGTTGTTACAAAGAGCCATTTTCCTCTACCAGACTTTCTTAGAAATGAAGATCTAGAATAATGGTGCAAAAAATGCAAAAGAGTTTAGGCTTGATTTTAACATTTATTTTTATTTTTGCCACATTCAGTCAAAGTTCTTCTGAAGATCTAATCAAATGGCGCCATCATACAAACGAAGATGTTAAGGGAATTGCTTTAGGTGATGTTGACGGTGATGGTAGATTTGATGTTGTTGTTGCAAGCGGAGAGTATATATATGCTTTAGATAGCTTTGGTCGAGAGATATGGAAAAGAAAGGCAATAAACTATATTACTAGCATATCGGTAGGAGATTTAGATGGTGATGGAAGAAGTGATATCGCAATTGGCCTTATTAACAATGGGATTGAAGTTTTTAATTCAGATGGAGAAAAGCGTTGGGAGCATTGGATGCGAACTCCAGTTCAAAAGGTAATTATTAAAGATATTGATTCAGATGGCTATGGAGAAGTAATTGCCATATCCCATGATAAAACATTTCTTGATAATGCTTGGATTATTATTAATCACGATGGATGCGTTAGATTCCAGAGTAAAGATATATTTTTTCCAGATTTTGAGTTGAAAGGATACTATAGTGGAACTTCAAAAAAATGGGAAGCTGACAATCAACTTAGGATTCTAATTGCAGAGGATTTAAATGGGGATGGATATTCTGAATTTATTACTTCTTCTAGATTAAATGATCTGCTAATTTTTGACTATAATATGAATCCTCTATGGGGCTATCATTTTGATTATCCCATAACTTCTTTGTCAATTTGTGATATTGAATCCGATGGATTAAAAGAAATTTTCTTAGGGTCAAATAAAAAATTAATTATCTTTACAAAAGATGGATTTAAACTAAAAGAGTATTCTTTTGATAGTGACATTATAGCTTCAACTGCATTTAAAGATGAATTCAACGTCTCTTTTATTTTGATTGGTAAAGATAATTTTCTTTATGCATATGACTGGGATAAAGAAATATTCAATCATAAGTTTGAGAGCAATGTTAATTTAATTTATCATGATAATCTTGATTATAAAAATCAAATGGAGATAATAACGGGTACTAGGGATGGAGTATATATTTTGGATACCAGTGGAAAGAGACTTTTCACATATAAGACATATTCTCCCGTAACTGATATTTTTTCAGCAAATCTTGACTTCAAGGGTCATAAAGAATTAATCATTGCATCTACAGATGTAGAAGTAACTACTTATGTAGCGTTAAGAGAAATTCAGATCCCAGCTACTCAAGTCAATGAACAAAAAAGGGAAGAAACAATAAAAATCGGAAATGCTGCCTTTTTAACAGGAAAAGCGCTATATGATGTTGGCGAATACCAAGCAGCTATTGCCAAGTTTCAAGAAGCGAGAAGTATATATCAATCCATATCTTATACTCAAGGAATCAATGATTGTGGAACTTATATTTCTAATGCTACTATATATGCCCAAGCCAAAACAATTGAATCACAAGCTGTTTCTTTAATTACTGAAAAGAAATATCTTGAATCCAAATCAACATATCAAATCGCAAAAGATCTATATTCGGCATTGAATGATGTCGATAAAATTCAAGAAATAGATCAAAAGATGAATGAGATAGATGATTTAATTAGAGCGGAATCTTTAACTAGATTAATAACTTATGCTATATCCATTATATCTATAATAGTTGTAGCAGGACTTTTATTTTTATTCTTCAGAAAAAGAAAAAAATCTAAACAAGGTGCTTAATTGCTAAGGGATGAAACTAAAAAAAGAGTTGAAAAACTTCAAAATATTGCCATTAATTTTGAAAATGAAGGTTATTACCAAGATGCTGCAGATAGCTACGCAGAGGCTGCAAATTTCCTTGTCGAAGAAAATGATTTTTTCTGGGGTGCGGAAGATTTCAGAAAAGCTGCAGAGCTCTATTGGGATTCTGGGGACATTGATAGAGCCGTGACTCTTTTTAACACCGCAATAAATTATTACCTTTTGGACGCCGAGTACTACTTAAAAAGAGATGGTTATTTCTGGGCGGTAAGAGACTATAAGCTTGCCATTCAATGTTATGAGAAATGGCTTTCAATGATTGGAAGAATTTAGAAACTTGTGGGCCCGAAGGGATTTGAACCCTTGGCCGCCCGGTTATGAGCCGGGCGCTCTACCAGGCTAAGCTACAGGCCCAGGAGCGCCGCCAGCAGGACTCGAACCTGCGACCATTCGATTAACAGTCGAGCGCTCTACCTACTGAGCTATGGCGGCATGAAGATTCCGATTTCAGAATAATATATAAAACTTTCTATCCTTAAAAAATGAAATTTTAAAAAATATTTAAGAAATAAAAGATCAAATTACTTAAATC
>JAAZKM010000107.1 GCA_012799835.1 Candidatus Methanofastidiosia archaeon | reverse complement strand
TTGTACGGGATGATCAAGAAGCCTATAGACGAGTATGCGTCCACAACCAAGACTTCTCACTTAAAGTCTACAGGGATGTTGAAACCTATACCGGTTGGAATTTACAGGCTAATAAAACTCTGTATGTAAATGTGCCTGAAGGAACCTCACTAACCGATGCAGAAAGCTATGCAAACCAGATAGCTTTAAGACTTCAGTATGTCGGGAAGATCGAGAGTTTCACCGGTCCATTCAGACCACAGCTTATCCTTGGCGATGAAGCAGTAATTGTAAGTGATAAAGGTACTTCTAGCCTTGGACTCATTACTGAAATCACTCATAAGTTTGGGAAAGATGGATTCTACACTGATTTTACAGTGGACAGTGGAGGAAGAATTGGAAAAGGAAGACTTAGTGACTACATCGGAAAGATAACAAAAGATAAAACCAGCAGTAGCAGGGTTTATGAATAAGAACTGATGCCTTATAAATAGGGCATTTTTTTATACACAAAAATGAAAGCGAGGAAAAGAACATGAGAGATATTTGGACCTTTCTTCAAATGGCTTTTGCAGCCATTGGTGGTTGGCTTGGCTGGTTTCTAGGAGGTTACGATGGATTTTTATATGCCCTGATTGCCTTTGTTGTCATTGACTATCTGCTTGGTGTCATGTGCGCCATTATCGAGAAGCATTTATCCAGCGATGTAGGTGCTCGGGGCATCTTTAAGAAAGTGGTGATTTTCTCTTTGGTAGGTGTAGCTCACATTATTGATCAGAACATCATCGGGGATGGCAGCGCTATTAGAACCGCAGTGATTTTCTTTTATCTGTCCAATGAAGGAATCAGCATCATTGAAAATGCGACAAGACTGGGACTACCTATTCCAGAAAAGCTGCGGGATATTCTGGAGCAGTTAAAAGACGGAGGAGACAAAGATGGGACTAAGTAATTTAAAATCGAAGTTCATGACCAGAAATGATTGCTATACAGCAGGAAGAAAGATCACACCTAAAGGCATCATGGTCCATTCCACTGCCACACCTGGAGTGATGGCCGCTGACTGGTTCAGCCGTTGGAACAAATCCTATAAGGCAGGCGAAATCAATCGGCAGGTCTGTGTCCACGCATTTCTAGACGATAAAGAAGTCTGGCAGTATCTTCCTTGGAATCACAGAGGATGGCATGCCGGAGGAGATGCGAATAACACCCACATCAGTTTTGAAATTTGCGAGCCGGGTGGGTTTTCTTATTCTGGTGGCTCCACCATGGTTGGTTACGAGGTGAAGAAAAATGAAGCTTACTTTAGAGCAGTCTGGAAGAATGCTGTGGAGCTATGTGTGTATCTTTGTAAGCTCTATAACCTGACGGAAAAAGATATTCTCAGTCATGCAGAAGGAAACAAGAAAGGGATCGCATCAAATCACTCCGATGTGGGCCACTGGTTTCCAAAACATGGGGAGAATATGGATAGCTTTCGAGCTGCAGTAAAGAAAGCACTTGAAATGAAGGATTCACCAAATGTAAAAGAAGATTTTAATGCAGGTGACATTGTAGAGATTAAGGCTCCTGCAACTCGATACTATCCTGGTGGACCAATAATCCCTACATGGGTCAAGGGGACCTATCACTTAATCACTCAAACTGAGTTTAATGGGAAATCTGTGATTAAAGGTGGGAAAGCCTGTGTCCTTCTTGGCAAGAAGATCAGTAAAGAAAAATGGGAGGATTCTCCTGGGATTATGACTTGGGTGGACAAAGACCTCTTAACTATGATCAGCGAAGGTGTAGAAGTAGAACCTAAGCCAAAGGGGGATCAGAAGTATTACCGGGTTCAGGTTGGAGCCTTCAGCAAGAAAGAGAATGCAGAAGCGCTGATGTCAAGATTAAAGCAGGCAGGATTTGATACCTACATGAAATACGATTAAGAGAAAAATTGAATGTGCGGAGTCGATGTTATCCCCTTAGCATCGGCTCTTTTTTTATCCTTTTTATCAAAGTAATCCTTGCTATTAGAGGCCTTCTGAGTGATATATACTATGACCCCGAAAACGCGAAAAGCCCTGATACCAAGGGTTTGGCGGGATATATTTTTTAAACTTGCAGATTGAGTGAACCAAAAGACATGACTGCAAATCGGGGATGAATTTATCGAAAGGAGGTAAAACAGTGCACAACACATTAAGTCAAGACAACATGAATTTAAGAGACTTTTCTGATGTACAAACAGTAACGGTAATTCATAACGCTTCTTATGGTGAGTCAGGCACTTCAGCACTTAAGGCAAGTCCAAGCAAACCTAAAGTGGCCAGCTACTGCCGGGTCAGTTCACTAACCGACCCTCAAGAAGAGTCATTAGAAAATCAAACAATTCACTACACAAACTACATCAGATCCAATCCAGCATGGCATTTTGCTGGGATCTACTCGGATAGGGGCAAGACCGGAACAAGGATTGAGAATCGAACGGGATTTAACAGAATGGTCAGAGATGCCATGGAAGGGAAAATTGATACCATCCTTTGCAAATCCATTTCCTGTTTTGCTAGGAATGTAACGGACACCCTTAACACCATCAGAGCACTTAGCAGCGTTGGGGTAAATGTAGTTTTTGAAAAAGAACATCTGGACACCAGCAACATGCAAAGTGAGTTTATTTTGACCATGCTTGCAGCTGTGGCCCAGGAAGAGAGCAGAAGCACATCTTCCAATATTATATGGGCAAACACCAAGCGTTATGAGAAAGGTGAAGCCACCTTTAGCAGGATCCTTGGATATAAAAAAGAGAAGGATATCCCATGGATAGTGGTGGAAGAGGAAGCCGCCACTGTTAAGGAAGCTTATCAACTTTTTCTTGAAGGTCATAGCACCAGAGAAATTGCAAAGATCTTTATCGATAAAGGATATAAGAAAGCAAATGGCCGAACAGAATGGTCAACTTCTAGCATTCGAGACATGCTGCAAAATGAGCGTTACACAGGCGATGTGCTTTGCCAAAAAACCTATACCAAAGATCACCTCAGCCATGAGACGGTAAAAAATCTTGGTGAGAGAAACCAGTTTCTAATAAAGAACAATCATGAACCCATCATTGACCGGAAGACTTTTCAAGCAGTTCAAAAAAGAATCGCTGAAAACAAGACTAATGTAAAGAGAGGGCCAAGAAAATCCTATCCCTTATCTGGAAGATTAGTCTGCGGGGACTGTGGTTCCAACCTACACCGATATGTATGCAGAGGTATTGTTACTTGGCGCTGTGGACATCAGACGATAAGCAGTGGGCTTTGCATCATGAAAGGTGTCAAAGAAGAAAACATTATGAAAGCAATCGTGAAAGGATTCAGCCAGCGCTACGAGGACGATCAAACCACCGGAAGACGACAAGTTATAAATTTGATGAAGGAGCTACAAAGTGCTCTTTCTATTCGAGATGCTCAGCAAAATCAGCTGCGTCTGGAGCTTGAGAGAGCGCTTTTGCTTGAGAATAATGCCATCTTTAAATGTGAAGATACAAAAGAGTTTACAAAGAAGCGAAACGAAATTGAAAAGCAAATCGCCATGAAGGAATCTTGGTGGCAGCTGGTGGATGAAGATGACGTTCACCGAAAGAAAGCATTAGATACATTAGCAGGAATCAAAGATAAACCAAGACCAGCAGTAGAACTACAAGTCGCAAAAAACAGCATAGAGTTTCTCAGAGGATGGGTGGTCCGTGTAAAAGCGGTATCACCTTTTTTATTTACCATCTCCTGGATTAACGGAGATGAAACGGAGATTGAAATCAAGGAAGGAGAGGAAGTGTATTGAGTGTAAACCAGACAAGGTCAGTATCCAACTCAAGGGTTAAAGTTATCCCAGCCCGACATAGAACCAGCAGGAATGTAGAAAACTTTGACGGGCAAAAGAAGAAAATTGCTGCCTACGCCAGAGTATCTACTATGGAAGAACATCAAAGCGGCAGCTATGAGCTACAGGTAGAATACTACACAGATTATATTCAGCAAAATCCTGCCTGGGAGCTTTACAAGGTTTTTGCTGATGAAGGTATCACAGGAACCTCCACAAAAAACCGTGCAGGTTTTCTGGAAATGATTGAGGATGCAAAAGCCGGAAAGATTGATTACATCATCACCAAATCCATCAGCCGCTTTGCACGAAACACTCTGGACTGCTTATCGACAGTGAGAATGCTAAAGAACCTACCCAAGCCCTGCGGCATTTATTTTGAGAAAGAAAACCTGGACACGTTGGATAGTAAGAGCGAGCTCTTTTTGACTATTCTTTCATCCATGGCTCAGGAAGAATCCAGATCCATCAGTGAGAACACCAAGTGGGGAGTTCAAAAGCGATTCTCTCAAGGGAAGCCACACATTCCAACCACCTACTTTTTAGGATATGATACTGATGAAGACGGGGAGATATTCATTGATGAGGGGCAAGCTGAAATCGTAAGACGAATCTATAAAGATTTACTTGATGGTAGAGGAACACCGACTATCGCTAAGAACCTTACAAAGGAAGGGTTAAAGACTGCAAGAGGTAATAAGACTTGGACCAGTGACGCTGTTTATAAGATTTTAAGAAACGAAAAGTATATGGGGCACTGCCTGGCACAAAAATCTGTGACTGTGGACTTTCTGACCCATAAAAGAGTAAGAAACAAAGACCATCAACCCCAGTACTTCATTAGAAACACTCATCCAGCCATTATTTCAGAAGAAGACTGGTATGCAGTCCAAGAGGAGTTGGATCGAAGAAGCAAAATGCTAAGAGACCCGGACGAAAAATACCGGATGTGCTACAGCGGCATTTCTCCATTTTCAAACAGACTCTTTTGCGGGGAGTGTGGAAGGCCCGTAACCAGGAGGCGAATGACCTCAACTAGGAAAGGGCAGAAATACTATTTTACAACATGGCACTGTAGAGCAGCTTGTAAAAGAGATAAAGAATTTCAGGACTGCAATAGCCAGTATGTATGGGAGACTGCTTTGGAGATTGAATTCATGAAAGTGCTTTATGAGATGAAACAGGATAAAGAGAGCTTGATTGATGATGTAAAAGAAGCGGTGGAAGAATGCTCTTTAACAGAAGTAGAGGAAGCAAGACTTCAAGAGCTGGAAAACCAAATTGATCGAGTGTCCGACCAGATTAGCCAACTTTCCGAAAGGGAAATGACAACTAACGACCCTCTCTATGAAGCGAACCTTAGGCACCTGATTTATGAACAGGAAATACTCCAAATGGAACATGAGGGTCTATATAAAAACAAACAAGAGAGCATTTATCTACAAAAGAATCTGGAGACGCTTATCGGCTACCTTTACCTGGTGACAAAGCCAGATACAAAATTTAACTCTGAAGCCTTTGTGAAAACAATAGAAAGAGTCATTGTGTATAGGGACCACGAAGTAGAATTTATTTTTAAATGCGGAGCTAAACGCAAGGTAACTGCAAAAAGGCCTAAGTAAATTTTAGGAAAAATCAAATAGAATAAAAATCTCCTTTCAAACCAGAGAAAGAACTTGCAATACCTCTGGGACTGAGTGAACATACCTATAACTATCTTTTTATAGGTAGAAAACACTGATGAAAGGAGTTTTTTAATTTGAAAGACAATGATAAAAGATTATGGCTTCAGACTCTTTGGACACCGATTAAAGAGAAATATAAAAGTCCCCTTGAAAGTAATGAATCAGGAATCAAAGTAGCAGCTTATTGTAGAGTAAGTACAAAAGCAGACATTCAGTTAAGGTCACTTGAAAATCAAGTTAGTCATTATACACACTACATTAGAAGTAAGACTAACTGGCGTTTTGTTGGAATATACTTTGATGATGGAGTTACTGGGGCAGTTGCCAATAGAAGAAGAGGATTTCAACGACTAATAAGGCATGCAGAAGAAGGAAAAGTTGATCTTATACTTACGAAAAACATTTCTAGATTTTCTCGTAACTCTAAAGAACTGATAGATATTGTAAATCACTTGAAAGATCTTAGTGTTGGTGTCTATTTTGAGAATGAAAACATTGATACATCCGTAGATTATAGTGAATTTCTTTTAAGCACATATGCAGCATTAGCACAAGAGGAAATTGAAAGTCTATCTAACTCAACAACCTGGGGGCATGAGAAAAGACTGCTTCAAGGAATTCCGTTGTTTGGTCCAGTTATGGGATACGAGATGGTTCAAGATGGGGAAAATACTAGATTAGTGATTAATGATCAAGAAGCTAGAACAGTAAAATTGATATTTGACATGTATCTTAAGGACAATTCTCTTACTGAAATTATGAGATATTTGACGAGACAAGGTATTACAACTAGTCAAGGGAAAAGGTATTGGAATGTTTCCGGGGTGAAATATATTCTTAGTAATGTAACATACACAGGAAATAAACTTATGAGACAGGAAAAGAGAAACTTACTATCCAACACTAGAAAGTTTGGAGTACAAGATCAAATTTTCCTAGCAGATACCCATGAAGCAATAATAAGTAATGAGGTATTTAATGAAGTACAAAAAAAATTACAAACTAACAAACGGATTAGTAAAAGTCCTATTAGGAAACCAAATCCCGTTTCTAAAAGAATGGTATGTGGAAGATGCGGATATTTTTTTACAACTATAGGTTCAGTGCAGTATAGATATTTTAGATGCAAACCAGGCATTGAGAAAAACTGTGATTCAGAGATATATAAGGAAGAAAATATTCGAGATATGATGATAAAAGCTATGCGAGAAAAATTCAATTTTGATGATGAAGATATAGCTTTAGTTTTATTAAAAGAGTTAGAAAAAATCAATCAAAATGATCACTTTGAATTTCACAGGCTAAAATATCTTACTGAAATCGAGATAGCAAAGAAAGAATATGAAATGGTGGGAGGAGAAACGAAATATAGACTAATTAAACAGATGGAAGAAGATTACAAGGCTTTTGAAAGTAGGATTATTAAGATTGAGGATGATAGGAGTATTCGATTAAAAGCAGTGAAGTGGATAAGGAATAATATTGATATAGAATCCATCGTATCTAATATCACTGTTGAAATTTTAAGGGCTTTTATTACAGATATGATAGTTTATACATCGCAAGACTTCAAGGTAAGCTGGGTAGACGGCACAGAGACAGAAATTGGAGATTATTCAGAACTTATAAAGCTATATAAAATTGAACACACAATTGAAGAAAAAAACACTAACTACAATAATGAAGATTTAGATAATGAAGATCTCATTAAAAGTGAGACTAATGAACTTTGTTTATTAGAGGTATCAAAAGAGTCCAGGACTGGTGATATGGAAATAGAACAATCTATTACAAGAAAAGGGGAGGAGGATATTGATTTGAGTATTAATGGACAAGCAGACATTATAAAAATCGAGCCAGGTCAACGAGAGTATGTCATGAAAAGTCTAAATAAAAATTTAAGTAAAAATATGATTAATCAGTATGTTTCTATAAATGTACCTCCTTTAAATAAGTCAAAAGTAAGAGCAGCAGCATACTGCAGAGTTTCAACTGATTCAGATGAGCAAAAAGTAAGTTTAAAGACCCAGGTTGCATATTATACTTATCTAATTCTAAAAGATCCTAAGTATGAATATGCAGGGATATATGCAGATGAAGGTATTTCAGGAAGATCACTCAAGAATCGAAAAGAATTTTTAAAACTTATGGAAGAATGTAAAGCAGGAAATGTGGATTTGATTTTAACTAAGTCAATATCAAGGTTCAGTAGGAATGCACTAGATTGCATAGAAAAAATAAGAATGCTTAGGTCATTACCGAACCCAGTTTATGTATATTTTGAGAAAGAGAATATTCATACGAAAGATGAAAAAGGAGAATTAATGATTTCCATCTATAGCAGTATCGCTCAAGAAGAAAGTGTTAATATAGGAGAATCTTTAGCTTGGGGACGAAGAAAATATGCAGAAAGGGGGATTGTTAATCCTCCACATGTACCATATGGATATATAAAGATGAAAAATGGTGAGTGGATTATAGATGATGAAGAAGCAAAGACCGTAAAATTAATTTTTCAAATGGCTTTAGAAGGGAAAACATATTATGAGATTGGAAAGATTTTAACCTTAATGGGTATCAAAACGCCAAAAGGAGGCGAAAATTGGTATTCAACGAGAATTAAGACGATAATTAAGGATGAATCTTACCGTGGAAATTATCTTTATCAAAAGAGTTATACGAAAGATAGTATTGAAAAGAAGGTAGTCGACAATAAAGGTGAGTTTCCACAATACTTGATAGAAAACCATCATGAAGCAATTATTTCAGATGAAATGTGGAAAGAAGTTCAGGATAAAATAGAAAATCGATTAAAGGTCTACATTAACCAGGAAAAAGAGAATAATAATTATATGGCTTTAAAGAATAAAGCATTTATAGATATCTACACATGTGGTGAGTGTGGAGGCTTGTTAGGCCCCATCAGCATGACAAAGAATGTAAGCGAGATACATCATTGGTACTGTAACAGAGCTAGAAAGACATATTTGGTTGAAAAATGCAATTCTATTACTTTCAGACAGAAATATTTAGAAAAACACTTTATGAAGACTTTGCTTAATATGAAAAATCAAAAAGTCTTTAATCAAAAGGTACTAAATTATATCGAATCATTAAAGCCTAGTGAAGAAAAGATTAAAAAAGCTAAGAGGATCGAAGAAGAAATAAAGATTTTAAATAATGAACTCTATAAAACTGTAGATCAGGAGCTAAATAAAGAAGGACAAGATTCAAAAAAAGTGGATGAGTTAACAGATAAAATTGTTGCTCTCCAACTCGAGATGAAAAAATTTACAGAAAATGCGGATAAGGTTAAGTATATAATCAATGAGCTCAACTGGATAAATAAAGAATTGGAAGGAGTTGATGAAAAGTTGATAAATAGTACAGATGGTCTTGGTTTTGAAGAAAAAATGTATTTTAGAAAAGATATTTTTGAAAGGATTATCAGTGGTGCTCGTGTATTTAGTGATGGGAAAATTATTTATAATTTAAGAGTAGGTCTAGAATGGACAATCGACTACTCGTATGATGATTTTAAAGAGCTAGATGCAAATTGGAAAAAAGAAATAAGGAAGAAGAAAAAAGAAGCTTTTCTAAATGGACCAGAAGTCAATGAATTATTGAGCTTTTGTACAGAACCCAAAAATATTCATGAGCTATACAAGTTCATGTGTGAAAGAAAGAAAATGTCACTCTCATATTTTAGAGATAAAATAGTAAGGCAATTGGTGGAGAGTGGAAAATTAAAACGAACAATACCTGATGTGCCAAATCACAATAATCAACAATACATTTCATAAAATGACTGAGAAATAATTGAGGTTTTAAACCACTGAGTGGCCTGATTACAAAGTTCAAGTTACTTGGTGGGTCTTTTTTTATTTCCAACATACTTTAGTGATTTAAAAATATGACCTAAGTTGAGCTCGCTGTTTTTAAAAGTGGTATGATTTTCTTTAATTATGAAGAAAAACGTGATAAAAGTAAAAAGTGGAGTGCGTATGGTAATGATTGGTGCACCGATGAAAAAGCCCTAGAAAAAAGCAACCCTCTTAGTAATGCTTTAGGATTGTTATTTAATACAATTGTGGAAAAAAGAAATAAGTTGACCTTTGTGGTGAGACCGTGCAAGTGCCATGCAAGTTACCGATCAAGCTGATACCCATGTTGTTTGGACAGAAAAGGATTTAGCTTATTCCATTCCTTTTAAAGCATACAATAGTTCATTACTTTAATTTCGACATTTTTTAGTTTCTATCCAATTCTGTATTTATATTGTAAATTTAAACCAAATGTTTTACAATTAAAGCACCTAAGATAATAGCTAATTTGACGTGTGTTATTTTTGTACAGGCTTTAATCAACCTAATCAAAAAATAAAAATGGGAAGTTGAGGATCGGTTTATGAGTGAAAATATGAGAAATAGGGCGGTCGATAATTTTAAATTCATACATAAGACTGAAAACGAATTTAACGCTTCGTATGATATTCTATTTGAAGATAGGCAGATTACCAATGTAGATGATGTTTCAGCTGACAAGTTAGATTATCAAATAGCTGCTTTTAGTGGAACCTTGACAGCTGCATTTGATATTTTTTGGGTAGGAGATTTTTCTCTCTCTAATGCACAGTCATGGGGACGTAAAGAGGTAAGTGATTTCGTGCTTAAGGTATCACAAAGCAAGGGCTATAAGGGGACTGAATTAGATGAAGCTATAAAATATCTTGAAAAATCATATAGAATTCCTAGTGATCGTTTGACACCTGATTTTGGTGGAGGGCTTCAACATCACTTGCGTGATTTTGTTCATCATCCTACAATAGTTGGCTTAATCATGTCTATCCTTTCTCAGTTTACAGGTAAAGGTTATGGAACAAATACAAATGGTGATTTTATTATTAAAGAATTTCCGAATGATGATTTAATTGGAACAACCTTTAAAGAAAAAATCTTTAATGGAACAGTTATTTGGGCATTTCATCTTATAAGTGACATGGCTGGATCAAGTCAAAGTGCTGGAAAGGGCACTGGGATACCAGGGCCAATCTTATCATTCTTGAAAGAGATATCCGTTCTTCCAGTAGTAAAGGATATTACCGTAAAGTATCAGGATGACGATATTGCTTTTTCTGTTTTGATTTCAAAATTATTTAACAGTACATATTTTAAAGGAATTCGTGTTGATTTGCGTACAGAATTAGGAGTAACACATGAACTCTCTCGTCAGGCATTACCAGTGATTTTGAATGACTGCATAGTTAAAGGTTTTTATTTTATAAGAAGATTTTTTATTGAGGCCCAAGAAAAAGAGGTTCATTCACTTGCGGATTTGAAGAAGATGAATGCAAAGAACTTTATTCCTGCAAATAGTAGAGCTCTTGCACGAATGATAATGGTATCTTCTGTAACATTTAATGTAGTTGAGAAATCTGCTGCTTTCACCAAAGCTGCTGTCAAGAATAAAGGGGTTAAAGACAATTTTGTTAAAGACTTTCTCTTGAACATCAATTTTTTAGGTATTGTTCATTTTACAGTTGCCTTTAAGAAAGATGCAAAATACATCTATGATGACATAAAAGGAGACTTCAAGTTTAAAGCAGATAAAATTATTGCCGATTATCAGAGAGATGCTTCAATTTCTTCTGTTGAGATAAATACTAAAGTTGACAATAGAAAATTGTATTTTTATACGTTCGACTCACTTCTTAAGATGGTAGTTAGAAGTAGAGATGCTTTATCATCAACAGTCCATACTTCTATTAGAGAAAATTTAGGTCAGATTTATGATATTGGTGGAGCTGAATTTAGCTTATATAATTCTATAGTATCTGTGAACGAACATCGAGCTATCAGTGCAACATCACAACTTCTAATAAAGATGTTTGAACAGAATGGTATTCCATATGAAATGTATCCAGTTGATCCTATGTTTTCTAGAATGGGTCCAGCGGATCAAAGGTCAACATTACCTTTTCCTTTTATACTTAAAGAAAATGGTAAAAGGGTAGGCTGTCTTATTATGAGTAAGTTTCCAGACATAGACCCTTGTAATATTGATAAATTAAAGAAATACGATATTGATGCAATCAAGGTTATTCGTATGATTAATCCAAAAGGTGATATTGCAATCAAGGTCTTTGATGAAAGAGCAGAGGCAGCATCTAAGCGAAGTGGCGGATTTATAGAAGTTATCTTAATTAAAGATTTCTTTGATAAATATTTTGGACCAGATGAATTTTCTATATTCATGGAATATGTTAAGGAATTTAACGAACAAGCAAGAACTTATGTAGGATTCAATACTGTAATTGCACCATCAGATGATTCCATTGCAAAATTTAAAAAGGAGAAATCTGAAATGTTGCATACCCACGACTACTTGAGTATGTTACCTAGAGATATTTATGAGAATCAGGCAAATATCTTTTATGAAAATTACATTAATCGAGGACTATATAGAGCTATGACGGGAAGCTGCAGTTTTGCAGATAGTTTTATTAGTTCTGAGTGGTACTATAGCTTGAATAAAGTTACAAATAGTTTGGATCAAACAGCTATTGTTGCCGGATATTTAAAATCTGTGGAGCAGTTACTATACTCAATCGTAAGATTGTGGATTGATAGCGGAAAAACCATAAAGATAAAAGGTGCAAATAACTTCATAGACTTTACTACATCTAATGAAGATCTAATAGATACAACTTTAGGTTCGCTTATAGGGTTTGTGAAGCACTATAAAGATATTTTTGCTGTGAATTCTTATGTAAAAATGCATATAATTGATACACTTATCGATTGGCGGGGAAATTACCGTAATGATCATTTACACAAACACAATCTTTATGAAAGCTGTGAAATAGATGCAATCCGTGATAAAGCAATATATCTTTATTTCTTGTTACTTGGCGGTTGCAATATAACAGATAGTAATTTTGATACGTTTGGAATAGTAAGTCTTAAAGCGGAGGAAGATATTAAATTTAAACAATATGCCTTTAGTAAGAAAAGGTTTGTGGATTGGCTCGATCCCATATTAGATTACGGTATACCAAAAGATGCGAAAGCTATTTCATTCTATATTTATGAAAAAGATGAATTTGTCTGGGAGTTACGGTTAACAGCAACAAATAGCTATTCAGATAATGATTTCAATTGGACATTTGATGAGATGTATTCATCCGGCCATAATGTATTACTTTGGAAGGCGAGATACACAGAAGCAGAAGCTTTAGAAGAAGCAGTAAATGCAGTTAAAGAGTATCTAATCGATGGAGATTTTTCCGAGGAATTGAAAAGATACATGGCTGTTGTGGTTTCTTATACGAGTCTTCATAGGGATTTCTGGGGACCACATAAAAAGGTAGTTTACAAAAAAGGATAATATTGATCCACTTTTCAAAGAAGAGAAGTTGGTATATTTGTTCCAAGCAACCTCGACACTAATAATAGCAACATGGACCTAATTGATAATAGAGAAAAGGATTTAACTGATAGTATTATTTTGAAAGTATATGTTTGAATTTGGAACTAATAGGATATAAAGATTCATAGTTATAAAGCTCATCATTAAATTGAAGCTTTTAGTTTTGGATGGGAGCTATAAACAGTTGGAAGGAGTTTTTTGGGATACAGTATGTATATCAAGAAGATTTGATAATGATAGTTCATTATTAGTTAGATTAACTTTAAAAATGGAACGTAATTCTTGATATTTAAAGAATAATGAGTAATAAATAAAGAAACCCACCAATAAAACAATCTAGGTTAGGTAATGATACCGAGATTAGAAAGGATATTGGTGGGTTTATCTGATGATAACTCTGCTTTTCTTATACCTTAATGGAATATGGTCGAATTGTTTAAAACCCTTAAGAATTCATCTCCTAATGCTACAACTTCTGTTTTGCTTACTTTTTCTAAATCTACACTTAAGCAATTTAAAATAGCATCCTTAGCTGAAATATCAGCAAAAAACGGTAGTATTCTCTGTTCCGCTTTATCGTCGTGATAATATTCTTTCCATGCCGATATTAGTGCTAGTAATCTTATTTGATGATATAAGAACCTTGGCATATCTTGTTTTTTATTCAGCAAACTTTCATAAAATGCTGCGTAATTGTCTAGTGTAGAAATAAGATAGCTTGGGTCAAATGCATTAAAATGGTCAAGTGCCATAAAATAAAACTTAAATCCTGCTTTAGTCGCACTGAACTCTGAGAACTGACGCATAAGTCTGATATCTTCATTTTCATAACAAACACCGTTACAGATAACCTTATATAGATTTATGAGTTCGAAATAATGTGTACATTCATGTGCTAGAGTTTCCACATACCACAATCTATAACACATTGAAGTTTCTACAACTTTACCATCATCTTGTTTATGGGTTGCCTTTTCAATATTTGTATAGAGTTCTTCTTTTATTAAAATTTTTAAATCGCATACAGAATCAGGTATGTATTCTACACAACCATCGGCATCACTATCTTCCCTAAGAGGATTAATTTTTTTAGCCTCAGCGTTCACATCAGGGACATGAAATATTTTGTTGGACATTTCATAAGGACCTCTTCCAATTAGAAATTTTTCAATTGTCCACTCTTTTACAATCTCCTTCTTTAACATAATTTCCCCCTATAATAAATTTCCTATTACATCCATAACTATTAGTTCCCGAATTTCCCTAGTCGCTTAATATGCAACTATATAAAATTTTCTACAATCAGTTTGTCAGTTACCAGGTTATATACATAATGAGAACTATTCTAGCATTTATGATAGCATATCTCTAACCTGCTGTAACGTTGATTTATAAAATGGATGATAAAACTTATCTGCAATTAGCTCCATGTTAATTCCAAGCTTATTGTATATAAGTATTGTTAACAGATATCGCATTAGCCTATTGATTGTACCTCTTTCTTCAAATTGAACTAATGTGTTTTTAGTTTTTCTTCCATAATGTGTGTAATAATTTCTTGTATCAACAATCCAACTAGCGATTATTTCTATATCAGACTTTTCAAAATTAAAACAAGGATTTACGTAATTGATCAAATCATAAATCTTATGCCAAGTTGTTGCAGTCATATTTTTTGAATTTTGACATGGGAGTTTTGAGTAACTACAAATTTGTGGAGTACGAGGATGTTCCAATAATACTTGTTTTACTTCTTCCTTCCTAAATCTATTTGAAAAGACTTCCATAGCTTGTACCAAGTTTAATAACAGATTAATGTCGTGAGACTTGTTTATTAGTATCTGATAGAACATTTCCACAATAGGTTCTGCATCCTTTAGGAAACCAAACCAGTTATCAAGTATTTTTCCAAAATCACTCGATATATCGTCGAAACGTAAGCAAAACGTTGGAACTGGATATAGCTCAGTAATGCCTTGTGGCATATGATTTAAATAGTAGTAAAATATATTTTCTGGTTGAAAATCCTTCTCAGGGTTATCGTCCCATTTAATGTGTAGCTCAATATTACAAATATCAATATGGTGTAATTTAAGCATTGATATCAGCATGCGAAAGTGTGCTATATGTGTTCTTGCTGTTTCAATAGAGACTGCTTCAGGAAAATTAAACCTTGTAGAAACAGATAAATTAAACTCCTCTTTTTGAAGTGTAGAAGTATAGCTTAACCCAGGAATGAATTCTATGTTATATTCTTTAGTATCATATTTAAGTTGTCGTATTTCTTTAAAGAGTAAACCTTTTTGGGGATCGAATTGGCAGATCCTTTCTTTAACAAATTCCTCCAATTTCTCAAATTGTACTAAAGCTGCCGAAACCTTAGTTTCGTAAGTTATAAACGCTTCACCAACTAAGATTTCATCAAAAGAAAAAGTGGCAGAAAAATTTGGTTCAAAGTTTTCAATGTCTACCCTAACGTTGTAACTAGATTGCTTTAGGCCACAAAAGAAAAAAGAAATATGTATATTATCTACTAAGCCATAAAATGTTAGATTTAATGACTTGTGTTGTTGGCTATCAACTTCTTTAATTAAATCATGTTTTATCATGCTTCCGACCAAATAGTAATTAGAATCTATAAATTCTAGTTGTGCTGGGAATGACAAATCATGATTATCTTTCAACCAAAATTGACCGATTATATTCACATATTTATCAATAGTTTTATTACTCAATGATTTTCCCTCCTCTTAAAATCTCTTATTATTAATTATTGCTTAAACTTTTAGGTTACTATTTATCTATTTGATTATACTGTTTGTGATTTTCACATAACGAATTTCCATAATTGTACATTATCTATATTTTAAATGCAATTTAAAATTGAAACTGTTTATTTAAGAGCTATGTGAAGCTATATATAATAGGAAGGAATTTTTTCATAGTACATAATAAAGACTATAAAATATATGTAAATACATCAAGAATAATATGATATTAGCAGCTCATCACTAACCGTGGTAGGCGCTTTTTTTATGCCTAAAAATGCGTTTATTTCATTTTATCCTTTTAGGATACTCGGGGGTCTTTTTATAAAAATTAACAAGAAAAACCCCTTTAAACGTTGATAAATCAAAGGATGCAGAGGTTGAGTTCATTTTATCCTTCTATACTCGGGGCGAATATTCATTATATTCGTCAAAAGGAGCCAAAGGGATTAGGACATGCTATTTATTGTGCTAAGAGTTTTATTGGGAATGAGCCTTTTGCTGTACTATTAGGGGATGACATTGTTTATGCAGAAAAGCCTTGCCTAAAACAGATGATAGAAGCTTACGAAGAGTACAAGACAACTATACTAGGGGTACAGGAAGTAGCTAGGGAAGATGTATGTAAGTACGGTATAATAGATGGAAAGCACATAGAAGATAGAGTATATAAAGTAAAAGGATTAGTTGAGAAGCCTTCAGTAGAAGATGCTCCTTCTAATGTAGCTATATTAGGAAGATATATAATTAATCCTGCTATATTCGAAATACTAGAGCATACAGAGCCTGGTAAAGGTGGGGAAATTCAATTGACTGATGCCCTAAAGGAACTAGCTCAAAGAGAAGCTATGTATGCTTATAACTTTGAGGGCAGAAGATATGATGTAGGAGATAAACAAGGATTTATTGAGGCTACTATAGACTTCGCTATAAATAGAAAAGACTTAAGAGAAGGAGTTCTTGAGTATTTAGTTAATGTTGTTAATAGAGAAACAGGTAATGTTGTAGAAAACGAAGCTGCTGCAACGAATGAAAATTGATTAACTTTGGAAAAGCTGGTGCATGCCTTGTGCTTAACTATTCTACAATCTCGGCACAGGCCAAGGAACTTCAGTCCTTCAACTGGTACAAGCATTTGAAGAGGTTAACAATATAAAAATCCCATATGAAATAGTAGCTCGCAGACCTGGTGATATAGCTACTTGCTACGCAGATGTAAGTAAAGCAGAGAAGGAACTAGGGTGGTGTATTTGTCAACCGAAAATTAGGTCAAAAGACCATTCAATTTTAGGTCACTTTCTTGTTAATAA
>JAAZKM010000106.1 GCA_012799835.1 Candidatus Methanofastidiosia archaeon | reverse complement strand
TAAGAGGCTTGAAACTGTATTTGACCTTCCGCACAATACCCTTCTTTTAGCGGCATCGTTGATTGGAGCAAGTATGGTAATGATGTGGAAAAGGACAAAGGCCAGAGAGTACATTGAAAAGGACGTCGATTGGTGGACATTGATATTCTTCATGATGCTTTTTGCTAAAGCGGGTACCTTAAAATATACAGGTGCAACAGACATACTTGCATTTAAAATTGCAGGCATTGCAAGCAGCCTTCCGATTCTCACCACAATGCTACTCTGGATAGCATCTATTGGGTCTAGTGTGCTTGATAACGTGGTTTTAGTTGCAGCATTTATTCCTGTGGTAGAAAGTTTTAATAATCTTGGAATTAATACATTTCCATTATGGTGGGCCCTTTTGTTTGGCGGGTGTTATGGAGGTAACATCACAATGGTAGGGAGTACTGCAAATATTGTAGCTTTAGGTATATTGGAAAAGAGAAAGAAATATAGCATGAGATTTACAAAATGGCTAGGTATTGGTCTTGTAGTTGGTGGAATCTCAACACTTATAGCTAACATAATACTAGTGCTATTGATCCCATACATGCCAATAAGGTGATAATATGAAAATATTAATGTGTACAGATGGCTCCTTTTACTCTGATAATACTCTGGCATATGGAGCAAGACTTTTTTCTAATCCCAAGGATCATGAGGTAGTTATACTATATGTTATGCCAGAAGTCCATGAAGAATTCAAATTTTATGAAAGAAAGTTTAATGAGGAAGTAAAAAAATTCAAGGAAGTTAAACTGAAGAATGTTGAAACAGTTGATGATTTAAAAAATATTAAATCCACCGACCTCAGCGTCAAAATACTTGAAAATTCCTACAAACTTTTAATGAAATTTGGAATTGAAGCAAGAACAAAATCTAGGATAGGTAAAATAACACAAGAAATCTTAGCTGAAGCTGAAGAAGGGGGATTCGATTTAATAATTATGGGCGAATATGGATCTTCCAAGTCAAGAAAATCAGCCCTAGGAAAAGTTGCTTCTGTTGTTGTAAAAAATAGCAAGATCCCAGTCCTTATTGTTAAATAATTACTTATTTTTATTTAAATCGTAATAATACTTGATTTTTGCGCTGTGCTCAATTACAGTGGTGTGAACATACGCTTCTTTTAAAGACTTTCCAGTTGCAAAAGTACCATGAGCTTTGACAATACATCCCTTGTAGCTTTCAAGAGCTTTGGCTGTATTTTCTGCAAGCTCTTTGGTCCCCATGTCCCCTGTAACTATGGGAATTTCTTGGAAAAACAGTTTTCCTTCAGAGTCATAGGGCCTAATTGAAGTATCACTTAAGAGAGATTCTACAACTGCAAATGGGCAATGGGCATGTATTATTGCAAGGGCGGAAGTCCTTTTATAGATCTCCCTGTGGACAATGGTTTCACTTGACGCTATTAGGTCAAGAGATGAAGTTTTGTAAAGGTCAACAGTAACGACAGAGTCCTCTGCTATCTCATCTAACATACTACCGCTTTTTGTAACTGTAATATTGTCGCCTGCCCTAACACTTATATTCCCGAAATGAGAGCTTAAATAGCCCCCGTCTACAAGTTTCTTGCCAAACTTAGATATTTCTTTCCACATAACAATCCCTCTTTATTCTCTACTCCAAATAATCCAAGTTTTCCTATATTTGAAGCCCGCCGTAACAAACACTGTATTCTTCTTCATGCAACTATACTTTTTGTCTAAGTTAGTTTCTATAAATTTTTCAATGTGGAGTAATAAATCCCTCTTTCTAATTAAATTATGTCACTTTAAGAAGTTTTCTTTTACATTTCCCAGATTTTCTTAAATAAATATTGTGATTTTCGCAAATTTAAAGCAAATCTATAAAAATGTCTCCCAAAATAATTGAGAATAGGTAAGGAAATAATAACATATGTCTGGGATTATCTACTCTCTTGGCTCATGTTAGATTTAGGCGTATCATATATTTGCTACACTTATCAAAAAAGGATGTTTAGTTATTTTGGGTAGGATATACCAAACAAATGAGGAAAATACATGTCAACTGTATACAGGCTAAAGTCAGCCATTCAAACTCCGCTTTTAAAGGGGGGGATTAATGGAAAAGAATGAGTTTAGCATACTGGTAGTCGATGATGAAGAAGACATACGGGAAAATCTAAAGGTAGTTTTAGAAACAGAAGGGTATAAAGTATTTGATGCTGACAGTGGTGAAGAGGCCATTAAGATATTCCAGAACACTAAAATAGATCTGGTCCTTCTTGACCTCAAAATGAAGGGCATATCGGGGGAAGAAACATTAAAGAAAATAAAAGAACTTAATAACGAGACAATGGTTATCATCTTGACAGGATATGCTACACTTGACTCATCTCTTGAAGCCATTAAATATGGCGCATATGATTATCTTAGAAAGCCAGTTAGCATAAATGAAATAAAACGTCTTGTCTTTAAGGCATATGATAGATGGAAACTTGCAATGCTTGTAAAACACTATAACAATGAACTTAAGCAAAGATATGTAAAAAGAAATAAGGATGTTCTTTCTGTTATCACCCTATCAGAACGATTAAGGGATATAGATTCTCTTGACAAAGGGGCAAAGCTTGTTGTTGACACGCTTTATGAAGTCATTGAATTTGATAAAGTTGTTTTTTATTCAGTTAATCAGGAAATCCCCAATGTGCTAAATAAAAGGGGATTTGATTTGAAAAAATCAAATAAAATATTAATTGACATTTATAATAATCACAAAAATAATAATTTTATATCCTCTAATGATAGTAGTTTCTTTTCACCAATATTCTTTGAAAAGGATATCATAGGTGCACTCTATGTTGAAAAGTTGGGCACCCCGCTTGAAAAAGAGGATGAAAATCTCATCACCTTGATATCTGGAGAAATAACCCCATTTCTTTTGAAGTTCAAATACAATATTATTACAAATGGAGAAGACGAGGCGCCTTTCCCAATCAAGTACGAAATCCCTCCTGGCAGATCATTTATCGTTTATGAGAACAAGTATGAAAAAAGCTTTGAAATTTTCAAAGATCTAGTGACGCACAACATATCAGGTCTTGCCATAACTAGGACTCCACCTGAGTCCTTGAAGACAATCTATGACCTTGAAAAGACGCCGTTCATTTGGTTATCAAAAATTGAAGGCCCAAATACAATTTCCCCAATTTATATAAACAGCATAATGAATCTAATAAAGGATTTTATTGAAAATGCTAAAGAATCAGTTATTATTTTGGAGGGACTTGAATACATAATATCCCAAAATAATTTTGATATAGTCATAAAATTTATTCAAGCTTTAAGGGATTTAATTTTGATTGAAAACTCACGCTTGATCATTCCATTGAACAAGGACATGTTCAACCGAAAAGAGATTACACAGATTGAGAAGGAACTAGATGTTTTAAAGCTGAAAAATTAAGAATATCGCATAATATAGCCAAATCTTTTTAAGCTTTCTGCAATTATTTAGCTTTGATTTAAATGTCTAGCAATTTAAGTGATGAAGATCTTAGAAGGGAGTTATTGAGATTAATAGAAGAAACAAGATCCCAAATACCAAACAAATCTGAAATGAAGGAATCAATTGTTGCTAGGTCCTTTATAGTTTTTGCTTTAGGATGCTTTACCGGAATCGAATTGTATACGATTAATCTCTTCCTGACATCCAGACTGGAAGTTAGCCTAATGTTCCTGGGTCTGTTCTTTATACTGGGATTTTTAATTGGGCTGTTTGTAGAAAAAATAGATTTATTAAAAATAAAATCTAAATATAGCCATTTTGACTATTGATTTTTCAATAATATTTTTGCTATGCTTCCGTATGCAGGTCTTGTAATTGTTAATCCTATTACAAGTCCTATTATTGTTGTCACTGCAAATCCCCTAAGCATACCAAGACTTAGGTACGCCAGCGGTGCCATTGCACCTATTGTGGTGAAGGCAGAAGTGAATATGATGAAGAAGGCCTGCTCAACCCTCTTTTTTATACTCTTCCTCTTTCTCTTTTCTCCGCCCTTTTCCATCAAAGATTCATCTGTAATAACTATCTGATGATCCACCCCAGTTCCTATTGCGGCAATAATACCTGCCATAGCAGCAAGGTCAATTGTCCAGTGTATAATTGAAGCAATACCCAATATTATGACAATCTCTGAAATGGATATCATTATTATTGGTATGGAGATGTAGAGTTTTTTGTACCTTATGAAAACAATTGCTGCAACTGCGATGAGTGCCGCAGCCCCTGCAAGCAGTATCTGTTTGATAAACTCTGAACCTAGTGTCGGTGAGATAAAGCTCTTTCCCACAATTTTAGTTGCAACTGGAAGCGCTCCTGACTGAAGAATTATCTTTAACGATGAAGTTTCTTGAATGGCCTCACTTTGGGATGATGATGTACCCTGGATTACATAAGATGGCGTGGCAGAAGCCTCCCCAGTAGCAAGATTTTCAGAAAGTATGGGTGAGTTCATTAGGCCCACAACCCTATTGAAATACACTCCTTGGCTTTCATTTTTTCCCATGACTTCCCTTTCAACTTTAAAGCCCATCTTTTCAACTTGACTTAAGATGTCTTTTCCAACTTCAGTTTCAGTTGCGAGAATTATCACTTTTTCCTTTTCCCCAACGTAGCTCTTTAGAAGTGATGGGATCTCCTGGCTATTACTAAAGCCTATTAATTTGATGTCATCCCCAATCCTCTTTTCAATTGAGAATATGTTTTGTATCTGGGGTATTGTGACATTTGCATCAATCCCTGATAAATTCAAATCTGAGGGCAATCCTGAAAGTGACTTGTACATGGCATTATCCATGACTATGATGGAGTTTGAAGGCCTGTCAAGGAACATATCGACAGGGTATCCGCCTTTCCCCTTTGCAACAAAAGCAAAAGTTTGTCCTGCTTCCTTTGTAATTGTGAAGGGGACATGCCAACTTATGCCTTCATATGATGTTTTTCTTATTTCAGGGGGGTCTACCCTCACAATATCTGATCCCCTAACTGCAACGACGCCATCAATTCTTGCCTCATAAACACCCTGCTCTTGGAGAATCTTTATAACACTGGCTTCCTTCTCCGCTGAAGTTCCAGAAACCTCAACCATTATGTTAGAATCCCCCCAAGGTCTAACGTTAACGTCAGAGATACCAAGCCTGTTTAATCTTAACTCAAGCCTTGTCACTGCATCTTCCATCACACTAGGGGTAACGGCCCTATCAAGTTCTAATGTGACAAGCGTTCCACCTTCAAGATCAAGACCTGTGGATATGCCATTGAAGTAAATAGTGATGGCTGATAGCAGGACTGCAATAATTAGTATCAAAACTTTGCCATTTTTTAAGATTTTATTCATTTAGATTGCACCCCCTCTCTCCTCAATACATACCACTTCAATACGCCTGCATTGAAAACCCAGGTCATGATTAGGTCTCCAACAAGACCAAATATTAAAACGATTGCAATACCGTCTATAACTTCTGAAGTAGAAAATATGTAAAGTGCGGATAGGGCGGCAAGAGTTGTAAATGTCATCATAAGCCCTGTTTTAAGCGCATTCCTTATACTTTCATCCACGCTGTCCCCCCTTTCTTTAAGCACCCTTGCGGTAAGGAGGATATCAGTGTCCACAGAATAACCAATCGACATTAAAATGGCAGCAATGGTGTACCTTGATAGGTGGATTCCTGCAATTGACATAAATCCAAGGGCAATTAACATATCTGAAAATGCAACAAATACAATTGTTGCTGCAGGCACAGGAACTCTAAAAGCTACAAACACCACTACCCCCATCAATAAAAATGCAAACAAAATGGCTTTCATGCCTTGTTGTAAAAAGGATTCACCAAGCGAAGGGCCAATATGCTCTACACTTATTTCAACATTGGGGTACCTCTGATTTAACAAACTAATAAGCTGTGTAGAATCAACGTCAGGCCCAGTTTCCACAATGAAGCCCTCGCCAAGCGGGCTGAAAATGGACCTCACCTTTATTGTCGAATCTCCCAAGCTTGTTACAAGGTAATCCTCAAGCTCAGGGGTGTATTTAACGCCCTGAACAGTTGCAAGCGTTCCCCCTCTTAGATCAATCCCATAATTTATGCCTAGAGTAGCAACAGCCACAGCAGACATTAAGACTAAAATTATCGGTAATATTATTAATTTCTTATAGTTATATTTTGTAACATCAATCAATTCAAAAATTCTTTCAAATACCCCCATAAGCCCCCTCCAAAAGAAAACTCTTAAGAACTATTTAAATAACTTTGTATCATGCATTATGAGAAGATTATTTCCGCTGGATTTATACTAATACTGTTGGGGCTTGTTATCACTATTTCTGGAACTTTTTTGTCGCTATTAAAGGGTGATGAAGCTAGTAGAATTGAGACAGGCGGAGTCATATTAATAGGGCCAATACCGATAATTTTTGGTAATTCCAAACACCTTGTATTAATATCAATTGCAGGTGCCTTGGTGCTTATGATATTCTATTTTTTGATTGCAAGAGGTAAAGCAATATGATCGCAGAAAATGATAGGGTTCTTTTAGTGGATCCAAGAGGGAAAAAATACCTGATGACTGTTACCAATAAAATATTCCATACCAATCTGGGCAAGCTTGATATCTCAGAGATTATAGGCATGTCATATGGGGACAAGATTAAATCCCACATGGGAAAGAATTTTTCCATTATAAAACCTAACATTATAGATTACATATATATGATGAGGAAGATGCCACAGACAATTAATCCTGATGATGCCTGCCAAGTTATTGCCAACACAGGTATTTCTTCTGGGGATACGGTAGTTGAGGCAGGGACGGGATCTGGGGCCATGACACTACTATTGTCATATACAGTTTTTCCGGGAAAGGTCTATTCTTATGATATTAATGAGCGTTTCCTAAAAGTTGCCAAAGAAAACATCGATAATTATGGGAAGGGAAACGTGGAGTTCAAATTAAAGGACATCTATGAAGGCATTGATGAAAAGGACATTGACCTTGTTTCGCTTGACTTGCCTGAGCCTCACAGGGTTGTTGGTCACGCGTTTGAGGCGCTTAGGGCCGGAGGTTTTGTGTTTTCTTTTTCCCCATGCATCGAGCAAGTCATTGACTTTAGGAGAGAGATATCAAAGTATGATTATTCTGAAGTCAAAACAATAGAGACCATAATCAGGGAATATGAGGTAAAGGAACGGGGCACAAGGCCTAAAACAAGGATGCTGGGACACACAGGCTTTATGACGTTTGCAAGAAAAATATAATTTACCACCAGACTTCTTTTTTCCCGGCAAGGTACCATACGGCATTTGAAATAAGATGGACAAAAGGGGTAATCAGGATAGACATCAGAATAATTTCAAGTGGCGGGAGGCCAAGAGGATACATCAATACTATTGCACCGATCATAAAATCGAGTTGATCTAATAAAGGTGCCGCATCCCCGCTTTCAATATTAAATCTCCTTTTTATGAAACTGCCGGCTATATCCCCTCCAATAGCCCCCACACCAAGCAGAAATCCCCTTAACAGGGCATAGCCAAACGAAGGGAAGGGGTACGCTATATGCTGCAAAAGGCCAACTATCGTTCCAGCAAGAATGCCAACAAAAGTTCCCCTTATAGTCTTTGCATTGCCTAAAATCCTCTTACCATCAAAAAAGGGTCTTCCACCATCAAGCGGCGGGCCACCGCCCCAGATAACGGGGGCCATGTTAGCAATGTAGGGAGGCAGTATAAACCAGATTATGTTGAATATCAACAGCGGCAATTTTTCGATCATGTTGGGTCTCGGTAGTTTTTTATAGCCGATGCGAATGGAGTATTTAAACCTTTTTAAGGTGTTATTATGATTAAGACTATATTTTTTGAAGATAACAAAGTCAAATATATTGATCAGACCCTCTTGCCAGGAAAATACAAAGTTGTATCCTGCACAGATGTTAAGAAATTGGAAGTTGCGATAAAGACCCTTGCCATCAGGGGCGCACCTGCTATAGGTATTGGCGGGGCATATGGGATTGTCTTAGCCGCATTAAGCTACAAGGGGAGCAATAAGGATGAATTTTTCAAAGCAATAGAGGAAGGGGAGAAAATAAAAAACGCTAGGCCCACTGCAGTAAATCTCACGTGGGCAGTTAGGCGCATGATGGATCGCTTTCATTCAATAAAAGACAGATCGATTCCGGAAATTAAAAAAGAGCTAATTTTAGAGGCGGAAAGGATAAGGGAGGAGGATGCAAATATTAATAGAAAAATGGGGCAATACGGGCATCCTTTAATTTCAAACGGGGACGGGGTGCTTACACACTGCAATGCTGGTGCACTT
>JAAZKM010000105.1 GCA_012799835.1 Candidatus Methanofastidiosia archaeon | reverse complement strand
GCTTCAATGAAAACATTGGAACTCTCAGGCTTATTGGACTATATGGATGTGATTATCACAAGAGAGGATGTCCAAAAAGTGAAGCCTGACCCGGAACATGTAGAGGTTGCAATAAATTATCTAAGAAAGAAGGCAGAAGACACTGTTGTAATTGGGGATCATACATATGATATCTTATCTGGCAAAAGAGCAGGATGCTTCACAATAGGAATATTATCAGGAATATCTTCGAAAGAATGCCTCAATAATGCAGACCTTATTTTATCTTCTGTAGAGGATATTATTTCTTTTTTATAGAATTAGACAATAAAGTTTTTAAACAACAGTTAAATCGATTCCTATATATCTAACGATAGGAGGGTCACAATGGAATACAAAGTTATTGTTTCTTACAAAGATGGTAAAACTGTACAAAAAGAAGTAAAAGACAAGCAGGCAGAGTCCCTCTTTGGTTTAAAGATTGGCGAAGAGTTTAACGGTGAAAACATAGGACTCTCTGGCCATGTATTGAAGATTACAGGTGGATCTGACAAAGATGGATTCCCAATGAGAAAAGACCTTGATGGCAATAGAAGAGTAAAACTTCTACTTTCCAAGGGCGTGGGCTTCAATCCATCAGAACATGGCGAAAGAAGAAAAAAGAGAGTTAGGGGCAATACCATAAATGAAGACACTGTACAAATTAATACCAAAGTAATAAAGCCTGAAAAATATGAAAATCCTGAAGAAAAGAAAGAGGATGAAGTAACTAAAACGGAAGCATAAGACATATTGATTTAGGATAAAGGAGATATAAGTTGGCACAAGCAGAAGTAAATATAGGTCTTGTAGGGCATGTCGATCATGGTAAAACTACTTTGACTAGAGCTCTATCTGGCGTTTGGACAGACAAACATAGTGAAGAGCTTAGGAGAGGCATTACAATTAGACTTGGGTATGCAGACATTGAATTTAGAATATGTGAAACATGCAAAGGTGTCGAAGCTTATACTACTGAAAAAAATTGTCCTAAGTGCGGAGGCCCGTCAAAAGTTTTAAGAAAAGTTTCCTTTGTCGATGCACCTGGGCATGAAACTTTAATGGCGACTATGCTTTCAGGCGCAGCAATAATGGACGGGGCAATATTAGTTATTGCGGCTAATGAAAAATGCCCACAGCCCCAGACTAAAGAACATCTGATGGCCTTAAACATTGTTGGGATTAAGAATATAGTCATTGCTCAGAATAAAATTGAACTTGTTTCAAAAGAAAAGGCTATTGAAAATTACAATCAAATTAAAAATTTTATTAAAGGTACTGTGGCTGAAAATGCTCCAATCATCCCCATATCTGCTCAACATAGAGTCAACATCGATTATTTGATTAAATCGGTAGAAGATGTAATTAAAACCCCAAAAAGAGATTCAAGCAAGCCCCCCATCATGTTTGTTGCAAGATCATTTGATACAAGTAGGCCGGGAATATCCCCTGAAGAACTTAAAGGTGGGATATTGGGCGGCTCCTTAATCCAAGGAAAATTGAAAGTTGGCGATAAGATAGAGATAAGGCCGGGATTTGAAAAGGTTGAACAGAATAAAAAAATCTTCAAGCCAATATTAACTGAAGTTTCAAGTTTAAACGCTAGTAATGAATCAGTAGAGGAAGCATTTCCCGGTGGACTTTTAGGGGTTGGGACACTTCTTGATCCTGCTGTCACAAAATCAGACACACTGGCAGGCAGTATATTGGGCCATCCTGGTGAACTGCCAAAAGTTTGGGAAAATTTAACGCTTGAAATACATCTTCTTGAAAGG
>JAAZKM010000104.1 GCA_012799835.1 Candidatus Methanofastidiosia archaeon | reverse complement strand
CTTTGTAAATTATTATTATTAATTGTATTTAGTATTTCTTTATTCTTTAGTGAATCTAAAAAAATTTATTCAAATTTAATAGCAAGTTGAGACTGAAGTAATAATAAATACATGGATAATTATTATAGATAACATCTATAGCTATGTTTATAAAGCTTATTTTTGTTTGTTAATATATATTTACATTTATTATGAGGAATCCAAATGAAGTTTGCAATTATTTCTCATGTTCTTCCTCCTTCTTGGTCAGGTCAAGCAATGATTCTTTTTAAATTATTAAAGGATGTCAATCCTTCTGATTATATCCTTATTTCAAGAGAAGATTACATGACAGATAATATTCAAAATTTTTCCAATAAATTGCCGGGGAAATATTATTCTTTACCAAGATTATTCCCTAACGTTGAAATTATTAATAAGGGTATTAATAAACTTAAAAAGAAATTAAACATACCGCAATTCCTTCAGATTAAAGTGTATTTTAAGACAAATCAAATTATAAAAATTATGAAAAAAGAAAATCCTCATGCAATCATAGTTTGTACGGGAGATTTGATTGATTTACCTGCGGCATATAATGCAAGTAAAAAATTAAAAATACCTATTTACCCCTATATTTTTGATTACTATTCTTATCAATGGACAATTCCTAAAGAAAGAGCATTTGCAAAATCTCACGAAGAAATAATTCTTAAAGATTCTGCAAATATCATAGTTACTAATGAATTCATGCAAAAAGAGCTAAATGCAGTATATGGAATTAATTCAACAATTGTATATAATTGCATCGATTCAAATATTAAGCTGAATTATATTGATCATTGGCCTTCGAATGAAGATGAAATTAGGATAGTATATACTGGTGCAATTTATAGAGCTCATTACGATGCTTTTCAAAATCTTGTCAAGGCTATTAATTCGCTAACAGAAGAAAATGTTAATTTATATTTATATACTAATCAATCCAAAGAATGGCTCACTAAACAACAAATATCTGGAAAAGTAGTCCATCATAATTATGTTACTTTAATTGAAAGTTTAGAAATACAGAAAAAAGCAGATATACTATTTTTACCGTTGGCATTTAATACTGATTTTCCCGAAGTAATAAAAACCTCCATGCCTGGAAAGATGGGAGAATACTTAGCATCTGGCAGGCCAATATTAGTACATGCTTCTAAAGATTCATTTGTGAGTTGGTATTTTAAGAAAAACAATTGTGGGGTAGTAGTGGATGAAGAAAATTCATTAGAATTAGAAAAAGCAATTCATAAAATAATCGATGACAAAGATTTTAGGAAAAATATTGTTCAAAATGCTCTAAGATGCGCACATGATGATTTTAGTATAGAAAAAGCCAGAAAAAATTTCTTTCAGGCTATTAAATATGAAGGGGGACTATCATAAAAATAATTGTTCTTGGAGCAACGGGAATGTTGGGCCACAAGATTATCCAAACTTTTAATGATAAGCATGATGTAATTGGAACTATACGTAGCGATGAAAATAAATACAAAAATCATCCGATACTCGGAAATTTTAATATTATTGGGAATATAATCCCAGAAAGAATAGAGCGTATCAATGACTTGACTAATGACGAAAAGCCTGATGTCGTAATTAATTGCATTGGCATAGTAAAACAACTCCCCAATGCAAAAGAATCCCTGCCAAGTATAATGATTAACTCTCTTTTTCCCCATCAACTAGCGCAGATTTGTAATAATGGCAACAGTAGATTGATTCATTTTAGCACCGATTGTGTTTTTTCAGGAAAGAAGGGTAACTACAAAGAAAACGACCCATCTGACGCTGAAGATCTATATGGCAAAACAAAGTTTTTAGGTGAGGTCGATTATCCAAATTCTTTGACCATTAGGACATCGATTATCGGCAGGGAAATAAATTCTAAAAATGGACTCTTGGAATGGTTTTTAAGCAAAAAAGGGCAAAGTGTCAAAGGATATTCAAGGGCTTTTTTTAGTGGCCTTACAACAAATGCCTTATCAAACATTCTCTTAGATATAATATCTGATTTTGATTTATTGTCCGGCATTTGGCACGTTTCGTCAGAACCTATTAGTAAATACTCCCTTCTTAATAAAATAAATGAGAAATTTGATTTAGGTATTTCGATTATTCCTGATTATAGTATTAATTGCAATAGGACACTTGATGGGTCTAAATTTATTAAAGCAACAGATATAAAAATACCAAGTTGGGACAAAATGGTAGAGGATTTGTACAAAGATTCAAAATTATATGAAAGGGATTAATCATGCTAACGGATAAAAAAATATTAGTTACAGGTGGAACAGGCTCTTTAGGCAAGGTATTAGTCAAACGCCTTCTTTCAGGAGAGTTAGGCATGCCAAAAAAAATAATAGTCTTCTCAAGAGATGAAGCAAAGCAACATTCAATGAGGATTGAATATTTAAATAAAAAAGATCCAACTGATGAAATCATATATAATAATTCTAAAAGAGGATTGGAATTTAGAATTGGGGATGTTAGAGACCCTCACTCATTAAACTCAGCCTTAAAAGAAGTTGATATTGTATTTAATGCAGCAGCTCTAAAACAAGTTCCATCTTGTGAATACTTCCCATTTGAAGCAGTACAGACCAATATTATGGGGCCACAGAATATTGTAAATGCAATACAAGAATTAGATTTACCCATCGAAACTGTAGTTGGAATATCAACAGATAAAGCTTGCAAGCCGGTAAACGTCATGGGTATGACAAAAGCTCTCCAAGAAAGAGTCTTCTTGCAGGCAAATATGAAGTGCCAATCAACTCGATTTATATGTGTCCGTTATGGAAATGTCTTGGCTTCAAGAGGCTCCGTTATTCCATTATTTCATGAGCAAATTCTAAATGGAGGCCCTGTAACAATTACAACTCCGGATATGACAAGATTTTTACTAAGTTTAAATCAAGCAGTCGACACTATTTTTTCAGCAATTAAATTTGCAAATAGAGGGGAAACATATATTCCGATTGTACCCTCTGCAAAAATGACAGATATAGCTAAAGTATTAATTGGCAATAGAAACATTAAAACGGTCATAACCGGTATTCGTCCAGGAGAGAAAATTCACGAAATATTGATTTCTGAAGAAGAAGCCCCAAGGGCAATTAAAAGAGGAGGATACTATGTTATACTACCTTTGTTACCTGAACTAAGAAAAATTCAAATTAAAGAAGAGTTTTTAGATCGGGAATACAGCTCAGCAGATAATTTAATGAATTTAGATGAGGTTTCTATGATATTGTCAAACTATGACCTATTAATAGATAAAAAAAATGAATCGGAGGAACTTATTCGATGAAGATACTTACCATTCTTGGAACAAGGCCTGAGATAATAAGGATGAGCCGTATCATAGAAACAATCGATAAGTTCTCGGAAAATGTATTGGTTCATACAGGGCAAAATTATGATACATCTCTTAGCGATATATTTTTTAAAGAAATGAAAGTAAGAAAACCTAATTATCATTTAGGGATAAAAAGTTCGTCTTTTGGGGAACAAGTTTCTGAGATTATCTCTAAAACTGAAAAAATAATAAAAGACGAAAAGCCTGATAAAATACTAGTTCTTGGCGACACAAATAGCAGCTTATCTGTAATCTCTGCAAAAAGAATGGGGATCCCTATTTATCATCTAGAAGCTGGAAATAGATGCTATGACGACAGAGTTCCAGAAGAGATTAATAGACGAATTATAGATCATACAAGCGATGTATTACTTCCATATACTGAAAGAAGTAAAATAAATCTAATGCAAGAGGGGATAAAACAAGACAGGATATTTGTTATAGGAAATCCGATTAATGAAGTGATAAATCACTATCACAAAGAAATCAATAAATCAAATATATTATATAACTTAAATATAAAAAAAGGAAACTATTTTTTGATTACAATGCACAGAGCCGAGAACGTTGATGTTGAAAATCGACTTAATTCTATATGTAAATCCCTAGAAGCAATTGAAAAAAAATATGATATGCCAATAATATGCAGTCTACATCCACACACAAAAGATAAAATGGAAAAGTTCGGGATTAAATTTAACACAGATAATATATATTATCACAAACCCTTTGGATTCTTTGATTTCATTGAATTAGAAAGAAACTCATTGGGTGTTTTAACTGACAGTGGAACAGTTCAGGAAGAATGTTGCATTCTTAAAGTGCCTACAGTAACAATTAGAGATGTAACGGAAAGACCTGAAACTATTGAATGTGGTAGCAATATCTTGAGCGGTGTGGAAAAAACTAATATACTTAACTCATTAAATATTGCACTTTCTTCATCAAAAGATTGGATGCCACCTTGGGAATATTGTGTAGAAGATGTTAGTAAAACAGTTGCAAAGATTGTCAATGGATTTTATAAACCTCTTCAATGATTAAACTATTTATTTTTTCTAATCCAGAAGCTCCCACTTATTGCATTGTTCTCCTTGTCATTATAATATGGAAATAATTTTTTAAATATTTTTTTATGCTCTAACATTAAATAACTCATTGCTAGCATTATTTCAAATTTATCATTGCATGATAAAAAAGCCTGTAATAGGTAAGCTTCAGTCCAGAATTCTCTAAATTTGGAATTGGTAGCATAGACTTTGGGGTATTCATATGGTAAATTAATATCATGAAAATGTATGATTACTCCCTTTGATAATCTGGGCAAAACATCAAGTATTAAGAAATTCACATCTCCTCCGATTCTAACAGTATGCCCAGAATCAATGAACAAAATATCATTTTCCTTTAAAGAATCAAATATGTCCTTATGTAATAATTCTACTCTTTCTTTAATTAAATTTGCACCACATGGAATTCCTTCCTCAATAAAAAATCTTGGATAAGGATCCACGATAGTATACTCACATTCATTGCCTTCTTTAGAATTCTCCAAAACAGCATTAGATATAACTAAAGAAGAATTTCCAGATCCTACTTCAATTATGCGACTCGATCTATAATTACGAATTATACAATGGAGGCTAGCAGCACATCCAAAGCTAAAATTCCCGTTTTCCAAATAAAATTGATAAGGATCTTCAGTTTTATTTAATGGCCATTTACATTCATGGCCATATTTTTCCCCCAATTCATTTAACAATTTGAGTTGATACTCTTTGTTAAAATCAATTCCTTCAAGAAGACTTACTTTTTCCCAAATATATCTTTGTTCCAAATCTTTTATATCGGGAATAGGAGAATAAAAATGTACTGGCAAAGGCAGGCATTTCAACATTAGGCAGAAATTTGTACCAGCGCCCGTTTTTGCCATAAATGAAATGATCGGTGCTAAAAATGGAGACATTAGTGTTATAATTGCATAAAGAATAATATTTAAAACTTTTTTAATTACAATAACAAATATCTTTTTTAATCCATATCTTTTTATAGCTTTCATAATTCGCATATTTTACACCAAACTAGATAAGATTATAATATTAATAAAGAACTTTCTTATATGTCTCGAATAATTCTTTTCCTATAATTTCTGGGCTAAATTTACATTTAGCTTTTTCCATGATGAAATTGGCTTTATATTTGTCATGATTATCCAACATGTACTCTATCGCAGAAACTAAAGCATTGTTATCGTCGATATTAATTAGTAGTCCGTTACTTTCATCTATAAACTCTTCAGGACCCCCACATCTAGTTGATATTACTGGTATTCCGCATATTAAGGCTTCAGCAGTAACTAATGAAAATGTTTCGTACTGACTGTTTATAATGTGAAAATCTGAGTCTATCATCATATTCATGACTTCCTCAGGCAGTAATAAACCATGGAAAAAAATAACTTTGTTCAGTAAACCATAGTCATTAGTCATTTTTTCAAGTTTTACTCTCGACGGGCCATCACCTATTATATGTAATTCAAAATCTTTTCTCTTGTTATAGATTTCATTAATTGCATCAATTATTCCAAAAATATTTTTTGATTGAGTTAAAAGAGATACATGTAATATTTTTTTTATTTTCCTGTTTTCATTTATTATTTTTGACTTTCCAGAAGGTACTACATTGTAAATTACTGAAAAATCATTCTTTGCTCCACATTTAATTAGAGAGGATTTTAGTTTATTACTGACAATTGTAATATGTTTTGCTTTATTCAAAGTATACAAAATTAGTTTTTTGACAAGAAATGAGCGTTTGTTAAAAATATTTGATTCTTCTAGATAGCCTGAGGAGTGCTCAGTTACAATATAAGGAATGCCTTTTATTTTATTTAGATATAAAACAAATATTCCCATACCAGGCCACGTCATTAAATCATTAATATGTATTAGATCCGGTTTACCAACTTTTTTTATTAAAATTCTGTAAGCCTTGTAAGAGTCTAATAAATAGAAAAATAGACTTTTATAAGGTATCTTACCTTTATTCACTTTTCTATGCGCAATTATTTCTAAAATTCCTTCATTTGCATATACATCCAATTTATTTATATTATCTTTTAAATCAATATAAATTACTGATATTTGGGCAAATTTTGAAACAGCTAATGCATGTCTTTTAATAAAAATACCGTCAGTATTGTTTTCCCTATGTGGATAAGCACCAGGCAAAAATAATATTTTCATGAGTAGTTTCACCAGAGGTATACCATTAATAATCATAATTCAAGTATATTATTAATGTATCTTTTCTTCTATCGATATTCTAAATAAACGGCATCAAATCATTTTTTTTATATTTATTCCTTATTTAAAAATATTTTTAATTAAATAGGTTTT